>BBCA01000075.1 GCA_001311805.1 Lentibacillus juripiscarius JCM 12147
ACGGTGATGAGTGCCTTTTTCATGTATCATCATCAGCTTTTGACAATCACCGCCAAGAAGAAACATTCTCAAAGTTTTCTTCTTGCATTTCGCCACAGAACTATATATACTGAAAAAAACTAATACCATTAGCTATGAAAGAGTAACAGTACAATTGCCCGCTGGATTTTCAGAGATCCTGTGGTTGGTGAGAACAGGGACCATGGCAAATTGGAATTGGACTTTCGAGCTCGTTTTTAAAAGTGATCACACAGGATCGGCTGTGTGATAACAAGGGTGGCACCGCGGTTCATTCGTCCCTTTTTCAAGTGGGATAAATGGATCTTTTTTATTGTTCAGAAAAATCAAGGAGTGAAATACATGCAAACGATATTTTCAGGTATACAGCCTAGCGGAACACTGACTATTGGAAATTTTTTAGGAGCCATTCAGCATTTTGTCGGGCTACAGGACGAGAATAATTGTTATTTTTGCATTGTGGACGAACATGCGATTACAGTACCGCAAGACCGGCTGAAATTAAGAAATAACATCCGTTCACTGGCGGCGCTATATCTTGCTTCCGGAATTGACCCGGAGAAATCGACTTTGTTTATTCAATCCGAAGTGCCGGCCCATACGCAGCTCGGCTGGATGCTTCAGTCCATCAGCTACATCGGTGAACTGGAGCGGATGACCCAATTCAAGGACAAGTCAGCCGGAGGAAAAGAAGGAGTATCATCCGCCTTATTAACCTATCCGCCGCTCATGGCTGCCGACATTCTGTTGTATAAAACGGACGTGGTGCCCGTCGGAGAGGACCAGAAGCAGCACCTGGAATTAACGCGTAACTTGGCAGAGCGTTTCAATAACAAATTCAATGATATTTTCACCGTACCGGAAGTAAGCATTCCGAAAGTCGGTGCCCGGATCATGTCACTGCAGGATCCAACGAAAAATGAGCAAATCAGATGAAAATGAAAAAGCGTTCATCTCTATGCTCGATGAACCGAAAAAGATCGAAAAGAAAATCAAAAGTGCTGTCACTGATTCAGAAGGTATTGTGAAATTTGACAGAGAAAACAAACCAGGCATATCCAACTTGCTAACGATCCATGCCAGCTGTTCCGGGGAGTCCATTAAGGCACTGGAAGCAAAATACGCAGACAAAGGGTATGGTGAATTTAAACTGGACACGGCTCAGGCAGTTGTTGATGTGCTGAAACCAATCCAGGACCGCTATCATGAGCTGCTGAACTCTGAAGCGCTGGATGATATTTTGGATGCCGGAGCAGATAAAGCCTCGTACGACGCCAATAAAATGCTCAGGAAAGCAAAAAAGCAATGGGACTCGGCCGCGTGAAGAAAAAGCGGTAAAGAGAACTAGGCTGGGATTACTTAATGCAGTGAAAATTTTCAAGTCCCAGTATAATTGCGTGAAAAAAGGGGGTGCCTCAGCTACTATTAACTGGGGCACCCCTTTGCCATATAGATAGAGACTTTGGCGTTTCAGATGTGAACTTTAGCGTTTTTTAGTAAACTTTGGCGAATTTCATGTGAACTTTAGCGTTTCTGCACCAAACTTTAGCGTTTTCATCAAATTATTTCAGCTTTGACGTATCTTGCTTCGGCTCCTGTTCCACTTCCCACATTTTCTCAAGAAACGGCTGTCCTTTGATCATTTTCGCACACAAGTCTTCATGCCATTCGCTCCACCCAGATTTGACACCTTCATACAGCGCTTCCCATACGGTGTTTTCGTCCATGTACCGTATATATGGGTATTGTTTTGGATCCCATTCGGTCAGCCAGTAGCGGAGTTCTTCCAAGTTATTGGCTGTGCGCAGCTGATCTAATGCGATCATGAGCACCTGCTTCAGATTGCGTTCCTTACGGGTCAGCCCGTGGATCAGCTCCGGCTCCATCGATAGAATATGGTATTCTTTTTCTACTTGCCTTCCATCAAAGTTGAACGTTTCGGGTTTCGTTGTCTTGATCATGTCGAAAACGAGCTGTTCCTGTCTTGGTATGAGCCTGCTCTTGCGGACAGGGATTTGATAGCCGATTGTATCGATTGCAATAATATCTTTTCCGTCTGTTAAAACCGCTGCATATTCAAGAGGGCTGCGTTCCTGCCCTTTTCGCATATATGCACGCTTATAGATTTTGTTCATCATGTCATCAGGCAAATCATGTAAGTCATTTTCAATGTAATCAAAAAGCGCTTCGGATATGTATAACAGCGGAACCTGATCCAGCAGCTCAATTCCGTCATTTTTCCGCCATTCATGAAAATAGCAGACACTATAGCCGTTCTCTTCGCCCTCGAACCAGTTCACCCAGACGTCATGTAAATATAACATAAACACCCCTCGCTTTATGAATGAATCGTTTAGAATACATTATGACCATCTGAAAAAATTATTCGATTCATTGGAAAACGCGGGCATCATTTATGACCGGACCATAGGTTAACAAAATACCCTAGCGAAACAAACAAATATTTTCAGGAGCCTTTCGGATACCGAAAAAGCGGAATCGCAATCAGCACTAAGCCAATTGGCAAAAGTAGCATTCAGGTCGTCCTGCGATAAAAATAAAATAATCAGCCCAGGAAACCCCAACAGGCAAAAAATTCATATACGCAATGATGGTCACTCCGCCGGTAACAGCCAGTCCAAATCCCGTCAAAAATAAAAACAGATACCCCAATTCAGCACACCACCTATGCTCGTCCTTTCCATTTACTTCATTATATGCGCGAGATGGAAATTCATGACGGTTGTTCATTTGAAAGCATCCATTTACTGGTTGGGCCGACAGCCGAATCCGCTGATACTTTGCCCGGAAAAAACCTGATACCCTGACCGGTCAAGTGCGCTCCTGAATTCGACAAAATTCGGGAAGTGACAGGCACCAGGCGCACCAGCCCAATAAAAAACTGACCACCGGAGCAGTCAGCCTTCGTACTTACGTATACTTTTTGAAAACAAGTGCTGCATTGTGCCCGCCAAAGCCGAGTGAGTTACTCATCACAACATTGACATCCTGTTTCCTCGATTCGTTCGGGACATAATCCAAATCACAATCCGGATCCGGCGTCTCGTAGTTCATCGTTGCCGGTATAATACCATCGTCGATTGATTTCAAGGAAATAACAGATTCCAGTCCTCCGGCAGCCCCGAGCAAGTGGCCTGTCACCCCTTTAGTGGACGACATAGCAAGTTTTGAGGCATGGTCGCCGAATACCTCTTTAACAGCTTGGGTTTCGTATTTATCATTCAGTTCGGTGCTTGTCCCATGAGCGTTGATATAATCTACTTCTTCCAATGCAATCCCAGCATCCTCTACTGCCTGCTTCATGGCGCGTGCAGCTCCCTCTCCATTTTCAGCAGGGGCTGTAATATGATAGGCATCACCGGTTGCAGCATAGCCAACAATTTCGCCATAAATATGCGCACCCCGGTCGATCGCTGATTCGAGTGTTTCCAGCAGCAGTATTCCGGCACCTTCACCCATAACGAATCCATCACGGTCTTTATCAAACGGCCGGCTCGCTTTTTCTGGGTGTTCATTTGTCGACAATGCCTTCATCGCCGAAAATCCGGCAAATGCCATATTGGTAATTGGAGCTTCTGTACCGCCAGCAATCATGAAATCGGCATCTCCGCGTTCAATTGCTTTATACGCATCACCAATCGAATTCGCCCCAGATGCACAGGCAGTTGTTGTACATGAATTGATGCCTTTCGCACCAAGCTGAATAGAAACTTGTCCTGCCGCCATATCCGGAATCATCATTGGTACAAAAAATGGGCTGACACGGCGTGCGCCTTTATTCAACAATTTGGTGTGCTGATCCTCAAGGGTACCCATGCCCCCGATACCGGAACCAACCCAGACACCGACACGGTTAGCGTTGGATGCATCAATCGTCAGACCAGCATCATCAACGGCCATGCGTGCTGCCGCTACGGCATATTGTGTGAACAGGTCCATTTTTCGGGCGTCTTTTTCCATATAATTAGTCGGGTCAAAATCTTTTACTTCCGCTGCTGCAGTTGCCGGAAGTTCTTCCGTGTCTATGCGGCTGATATGAGCAATGCCAGTATTGCCGGCAACAACATTATCCCACATCGTCCCAACGTTATTGCCATTGGGTGATATTGTGCCAAGACCGGTCACAACCACTCTTCTTTCCACCATTTCATACTCCTCCTATAGACTTTTAAAATCCTATCGGCCCCAGCGCAGTGCAATAGCACCCCAGGTCAGTCCTCCGCCAAAGCCAACGAGAACGAGTAAATCATTATCTTTTATTTTACCACTTTTCACATCTTCTGATAAAGCAATCGGTATGGACGCAGAAGAAGTATTGCCATATCTTTTCACAGAGGTTGCCATTTTTTCCTCGGCAATACCAAGTCGTTCGCGGGCTGCTTCCATTATCCGGATATTTGCCTGGTGCGGAATCAGGTAATCCACATCTTCTTTTGCATAACCGGCCTTTTCAACGACATTAACCGATGATTCCGGCATTTGCCGTACTGCAAATTTAAACACTTCACGTCCGTTCATGAACAAATAGTCTGTCTCCTGATCCTGATACAGTTCCTTACCACCGGAGCCATCTGCACCAAGTTCAAAGGACAGAATACCTTTCCCTTCCGAAACAGGTCCGACGATTGCTGCACCGGCACCATCACCAAAGAGAACACATGTATTCCGGTCTTCCCAGTCGGTGATTTTGGAAAGTTTCTCCACACCGACAACCAGAATATTGCGGTATGCATTGGTTTCAATGAATTGTTTTGCCGTAATCAGCCCATACATGAAGCCGGAGCATGCCGCACTGACATCCATTGCCGCAACAGTTCGCGCGCCAAGCCGGTCCTGCAGCATGCATGCGACCGATGGAAATGGTGTATCAGGTGTGACCGTAGCAACTAGAATCATATCCAGTTCCTGCGCTTCCATATTCGCTTCTTCCAATGCATTCTTTGCCGCATAGTAAGCCATATCCGACGTATCGATATCATCGTCCGCAATCCGCCGTTCTTCAATGCCAGTTCTCGTCCGAATCCATTCGTCACTTGTATCCACTATTTTTTCCATGTCTTTATTCGTCACAACATTCTTCGGTACATAATGCCCGGTGCCCAACAGGCCAGCGTTCATATTTCCATCTCCTTGCTAACTATTATTAATAGTACGAGCTCATAAACCAACCTCTAATAGCTATTCTTATGACTTGGTACTAATTTTAATGCATTCACCGTTTACATGCAAGCCCGAAATCCTTAGTCTATCTCCCGTTCATTCGGCAAGAGACCGGTGTCCTTATATGCTTGTACTTCCTCCAGTATGTTCTTCCGGAATTCTTCGGGCACATCCGGGCTGAACTTTCCAAGCGATATGACGTCGTCCTGGAAGTCAAACGTCAGCACACCACCGCGCAGATCACCTTCATTATATTTATCCGCTGCCATCTCGTATAGTTCGCTTACATGCTGGACAGTGCTTGTCAGAACAGTCTCTTCTGCAATGGACGATTGATCGGCCACATAACCTACTGTATAGATACCATCGTCACTAGCCTGCTCAATAATTGAAGTACTATATGCATCACCCGTTGGATATACGACATCCACGTTTTTCGATTGCATATTCTCATACATCGTCATGGCTTTCTGTTTATCATTCCAGCTGTTATTGTAACTGATTGCAACCTCTGCAGACTGATTCTGGTATTTGACCCCTTCATAGAATCCTTCTATCTCGGGCTGCCATTCAAACGTGCCAAGTACACCAACATGATTGGTCCCGGTCATTTTGCCGGCCATCATACCAGCAAAAACCCATTGCATGTGCATTGAAATTAAAGCTTGTCACACCCTCATTGAATTGACCGCCGTTAAAATAAACAAAATGAACATCCGGATAGGATTCCGAAATGTTGTCAAAATACTCCCCATATGTACTGCTGTGCCCGAAGATTAGGTTGACGCCATTACGGACAAATTCATCCACCGCTTCTTTTACTTCTTGCTTGGTACGGATGCCTTCTTTATAAAACACATCAGTATCATATTCCTCTTCAATCGCCAGCAACCCCTCGTACCCTTTTTGTTCCATGGATCATCATGAACGGACGTTTCCACCAGCATGCCAACATTCTGCAAATCACCTGACGAAAACATAGAAGAGCAGCCGGTCAGTGGGGCAATAAGCAATATGGGCAAAGCATGATTGATATTTTTTCACCTATTTCACTCCATTTTTCCTCATAATTGCTGTTACTTTTATTCTAGCTTGCTGACATGCTTTCGTAAAACGTCAGTACCATGAATCAATAGAATTTTTTGTAATTCCGGTAATGATTTTTTACTGATTGGATTGACTCTTCTAAGGGCTGCTGGTTCCGAATAAAAGGAAATGCTCATGTCTGGCATCTTCTGCGGATTTGTCATGTACTGATTTGACATTCAATTCGGAGGGCAAGCTGGATGCTTGAAGCCACTGCAGGAAACCTGTCAGGAAATCATCTATATACACTGCCCTGGAAGTGAATTCCTTTGCTGCAAAAGGGACAAACTCATCCCCGTTATACACACCATCCTGATTCATTGGCATCCATTCCCCAAAAAGAAGCGGGAGCTGTATGGTGACAGGTTCCTCCCTATGCATTTTTACCATCTGATCATCAACAGTAATAATCGCATTATAGCCGGAGCTTTCCTGGATAACCGGCAGATGACGGAACAGCTCATTTCGCCCGACGAACATTGCCAGGTTCTCTTTCTTTTCCGTTGATAAATCATCAATTCCGTCAACACGGCATCCTTCTTCCAATAAGCGGTTAACGATATGGAACCCAATCCAGTGGAAACAGTTCTCTACAGCGTACATCGATCCGCTCCTCTCCTTTCTATTATATTTCCTTTTATTTTCACTATCATTTTGATAAACTATATAAGGAAAGTCTTAAAAAATCGAGGTGGATGGAACATGCGTTTCTTTTGGTCCTTTTTCTGGGCAATTCTCATTAGCTGTGTTATTTCATATGTATTGGCAAGCATGGCCGGTAATTCGTTCAGTATGACAAGCGCATTTATGCTTGCAATCATCATTACCCTTGGTGTGTATATAATGGGTGAAGGCGTATTGAAAGATGAAGCGGAACAATAAAGGATGCACGGCACTGCTCATATTCGCGCCCCTTAAGTGGGAGATATAGCAGCACCGCTTGGTCCACGTTTTCCGGTTTTGGCTGGACACAGCAGCTTATGAATAAACCCTTGCCCTCAAGGTCGTGATGGCAAGGGTTTTGTCTATGATGGTAGCTGATTGGAAACGAAGCATTCATGTCAAGGGGGGGTTTCCGTTTCGCATATCAGCGGTTTAATACCACGGCAGCACACTCAGTGCCGTCAATGCGGCTAATGGCAGAATCATCCGTCTGAATCTTCTAGGTCTGTTACCATATCCATAGCCGGGGGTACCGTAGCCATAGCCGTAACCTCCGTAACCATAACCAGGGTTACCGTAGCCATATCCATAGCCGAAACCGCCAAACCCATGTGGGCGCCAATTATTGTCAAATCCCGATTCTTGGCCTAAAGGTACCGCCATATAAACGTATTCATCATCCAAACCAGTGATGATCCCATCAACCTGTGTTCCATCATTCACTTCCACTAGCACATAAGAGTGCATATGGTTCTTGCACAGTTCATACATATGTTGTTGATTATAATGCATATTCTCAGCCTCCTCACCAACTAGGCTATTCACATGCCCAGTGGTTGGTGACTTATTTTGGGAGAAATAATGTATAAAACAGGGGGAAATACCATGGAAGCAATCAACGAATTCTGGCTTTTAATAAAATATGTTGTTCTCGGTCTGCTACAAGGTTTTACCGAGCCAATTCCCATTTCATCGAGCGGACATTTGGTCATTGTCAGGGAGCTTTTTAACGTTTCGATTGAAGGTCTCTCGTTCGAAATCATGGTCAATTTCGGTTCGTTAATCGCGGTGCTGGTTATTTACCGCAAAGATATTTACCGGCTCGTAGAAAACACAATACGCTACATTACAACAAGGGCACACGATGCGAAAAGTGATTTTCAATTTGTTTTACCTGGTGATTGCGACCATTCCAACTGGGATAATTGGATTATTGTTCGAGGATTATATAGAGGACAAGCTTAGTTATGTCTCCGTTGTCGGCGTGACCCTCTTGATTACCGGTGCAGCATTATGGATTATCCGGAATCTGCGGGGCCGGAAAAGTGACGGCGGCATTACTGTCCGGGACGCTATTATTGTCGGATTGGCCCAGTCGGTTGCCCTTGTACCGGGAATCAGCCGGTCCGGTGCGACAATTGTTGCGGCAATGCTTGTTGGCATGAAGACGGAGACTGCCCTTAGGTTCTCCTTCCTGCTGTATATTCCGGTCAGCCTGGGTATTACTGTACTGTCGGCTGGTGATCTGATTGGTGGCCAAAGTGATTTCAGTGTTGTGGCCATCCCGGCGATTCTGGCATTTGCTGCTTCCATTATAGCAACCTATTATTCCTTGCGCTGGTTCATGAACATTATGGCCAAGGGCAATCTTAAATATTTTGCCTACTATTGTTTCGCGGTCGGACTGCTTGTAATTCTATTCTTGTAGAAGGTCCTGCGAAAAGGTCAGGTTTAGAAAACAGTCTGTTTTACTGGACGGGCGTTCGGGTATGGTGTCCATGGAGGGATTCGCATGGCATCCATCGATGACGAAAAATTATCTTGATATCCAGATCGGCACGTATGAAGTATCATTTAACAAAAAATACCGTTTTCTTACCTTGCTGAACGATATCGTACTGGGTATTTTCTTTTTGGTCGGCAGTGCGTTTTTCTATGGGAGCCATTAAAAAACTGCGGGCATTATTTGTTCATTATCGGCAGTGCCCAGCTTCTCGCCCGCCCCATCATTAAAATCATCCATGCATTTTATTTTAGCCGGATACGAAAATCTGGCCGTGAAGAAAGCTAATAAACGCAATTCTAAGGTGTGAAAAACTTCCAACTGGCAATCAGTTGGAAGTTTTTTGTTTCGTTCACGTTTATGCTGCTCGCGCCAAGCTTTGGGAATATATACACAGTACGGTTCGCTTTCCATGTAGTCCCCTGTTACATTATAGGCACGTGACCGGGAACCGCCGCAGACATGGCGGAACTCACAAACACCGCATTTGCCTTTGTATTTGTCCGGATTCCGGAGATTCTGGAACACCTCCGATTCCCGATAAATATCTGGGAGCGGTATTTGGCGCACATTCCCGCCTTTGATTGGTAGCAAGCCGCTCGGATACACATCGCCTGTATGGGAAATGAACACGAAACCATTGCCGTCATTGACCCCTTTAGGCGCACGGCCCAGTCCATCAATCTGTCCGGTTTTCCATTCATTAATGCATCCTCATAGCGGATCGCGTCATCGGTATTTTGATTTTCGCGCATTTTTCCCCTGAATAACGACTCGGCGGTAATGCTGGGCAGCAGTTGTTTTGATATCGAACGGTACACGTTTGGAGAGTTTGTACAGCCAGCGCAGCACTTTTTTCATGTTCAGCAGGGGATATCATGTCACTTTCTTTTCCTCGTCCAGTCGGAACAAGGAAAAACACGCTCCACATAACACAATCCAGATCCTCGACCATTTTGGCCATCTCATCCAGATAATCTACATTGTAACGGGAAATAACCGTGTTAATCTGCAGCGGCATTTCCAACTCGTGCAAGTATTTGATTGCATTCATCGTCAAATCGAATGAACCCGATGTACCTCGGAAATGATCATGTACATCAGCACAATGCCCATCAATCGAAAAGGCCCACCGCGACAGTCCGACATCTTTTGCCTTCTGCATCGCATCCTTGGTCACATTCGGTGTGGCCGATGGTGTCATGGATACCCGCACACCTTTCTGAACGGTGTATTCCGCAATGTCAAACACATCCGGGCGCATTAGCGGATCACCACCGGTAAATACAAGCATCGGATTATCCATTTCATAAATATCATCGATCAATTCTTTGCCCTCGTCAAAAGTTAATTCCAGTGGATGCCGATGGTACTGTGCTTCCGCCCTGCAGTGCAGGCATTTCAATTCACAAGCCCGCGTCAGCTCCCAGATGACGATAAACGGATTTTCATTGTAGTCCCGTGGAAACATGCTATCCCTCCTGAAAATGTTGCTGGAGTCAGTGTATACGCTTTTCCTGACTTTTGTTGTGATTTAGTTCACTTGCCTTTCATGAAAAGACACACACCCGGGCTAAAAATGTACTGCCTGGCATGCCTGTAAACAATAGTTGCCCCCGGATGCCCACTGTCCGGAGGCATGGTGCCGATTTATTTTTACCGATGGCGATGCACCACGTTGGCGGGCCTTGCTTCAGGTATTCCCAAGTGAATGTACCTTCCCGTTCAATCATCAGTTGATAGTGAAGCGGTTTCGGATCATGGTCGTTCGACAGTTCCATAAACTCGCCGGACTTCAGTCCATCAAACACTTCAAAAATTCTCGGGTGCCTGTTGCGCGGGTCAATCTCTGGGGCGTGTATTTTCGCTGTGAATTGTAGTTCCTCCATCATGAATCCCTCCAAATTGTTATTGACACCCCCTATCATATAAGCTGCCAAATACAAATGAAGTGATTGGCGGCATCACTTGCATATGATATTTATCACTTAATTGTAGAAAAACTTGACGTTACAAAAATTTCACATTTAAAACAAGAACCTGCGTTTAACGTGTGATACGATAAAACAGACTTGAACTATAGCCGACATGATATACTATTTAATGAAGATACTGCTTACTGAAAGGAGTGGGCGCATTGAATACCGATGCCATACAAACTCTGCTGCAGAAAGTCCCGTTATTTAAGGACTTGACTGATTATGAAATAGAACCAATCGTTGAGCTGGCCAAACACCGCATGTACCGCCACGGCACCCATATTTTCATGCAGGGTGACCCTTTGACTAACGTTTATTTCATTCATCAGGGAAAGGTAAAAATTTATAAAACCGACTTTCATGGCAAGGAACAGATTGTCAATGTGCTGCAGCCTGGTGATATGTTTCCGCATCAGGGCTTTTTCAGGAAGGATAACTGCCCGGCACACGCTGAAGTGCTGGAAGATGCAATTTTGATTTATATTCCGATTACTTCCTTTGAAAACTTTCTGATCACCCACCCGGAGATCTGCATTAAGCTGTTCCGTGTGCTTGGCGACATTATCGTTGATCTGCAGGGCCGGCTGGAAGAGAAAATCCTTCATAACACCTATGAACAAATCATCATGCTACTATTACGGCTATCCAAAGGCTATGGAAAAGAAACGAAGGATGGCCTGATTAAGCTGACAACCCAATTCACCAACAGAGACCTTGCGAATATGATCGGTTCGAGCCGTGAAACCGTCAGCCGCACCTTGACTCAGCTGAAAAACAGGAACTGGTCACAGCTGATAAACATGGGGCAATCGTGCTTGATACTGATGCACTTGAAGATGAATTATTTTAAGTAAAGGATCATCCGCGGGTGGTCTCTTTTTTAGATGCAAAACATACATTAGTCGCTAAAAAGGTCTCGAGAGCCCTCCTCGAGACCAAAAGTCGCCCCGAAAATCGCTAAAAAGGTCTCGAGAGCTCATCTCGAGACCAAAAGCCACCCCATAAGTCGCTGAAAAGGTCTCGAGAGCTCTTCTCGAGGCCAAAA
>BBCA01000076.1 GCA_001311805.1 Lentibacillus juripiscarius JCM 12147
GCTTTCAAGTGCCGTTTTGGTCTCGAGAAGGGCTCTCAAGACCTTTTCGACCGCTTTCAAGTGCCGTTTTGGTCTCGAGATGGGCTCTCGAAACCTTTTCGACCGCCTTCAAGTGCCGTTTTGGTCTCGAGATGAGCGCTCGGGTCCCTTTCAGCGATTTTCGAAGCTACACACCAATCTTCCAAGGTGGAGTATATGATTAAGTGTGTTATATGTTCGTATATCAAACAGAAAAAGCATTTATGAAATTCATTCAGCGTTATAAAAAATTGCCAAATGAAAAGGGGGGCAGCTCTTCATTTGAAAATTTTTCAAAATGAGATTTTTGTTCCTTTCATGTGGTTCATTATGGAAGAAAAGGCTGGCATGAAAACCAGCCTTTTCCATATATTTACAGTGATTCCAAGTAGCTTTCCAATTCTTCAATTGTCTGCGGAACGTCTACTTCACCATCAACAATTTTCTGTTTCCACTCGTCGACAGCTTCTGCAATATCATCCGTGTAAGCCTCTTCGTTCGTATCCGCAAGGCCGACACCTTCATCTTCCACACCAAATTCAAGCACTTCGCCACCTGGGAATTCACCGTCCATAGCCATGTTGGTAACCTCTTGAACAGAATGATCAACCCGTTTAATCATGGAAGTCAATGTTACATTATGGTCGCCAATCTGGCCCTCTTCATACTGGTCACGGTCAACACCGATCACCCATACTTCACGGTCAGGATTATTATTTTTAATGTCTTTTGCTTGTGCAAACACTCCGTTTCCAGTTGCACCTGACGAGTGGTAAATAACGTCGACATCATTATTATACATATTGCTTGCGATCATTTTACCGTCATCCGGTGCATCAAAAGCACCCGCATATTGAACATCGATTTCAATGTCAGGATTGACCGTCTTTGCTCCTGCACGGAAGCCGGATTCAAATTTGTTAATCAAGTCGGAGTCTGTGCCCCCAACAAAGCCGATTTTATCTGTTTTTGTTTTCTTCGCGGCTGCAACACCAGCCAGGAATGAACCTTCATGGTCAGCAAATGTAATACTGGCAATGTTCGGTCCTTCGACTACTTCGTCAACAATAGCAAAATGAGTGTCCGGATATTGTTCAGAAACTTCCTTAATTGCATCCGCCAGTTTATAGCCAATGCCAAAACTAAGTTATAATCATCACGGACAAGTGTATTCAGGTTAGGAAGATAATCAGCGTCGTCATTTGACTGTGCATAATCAAAGCCTTCTCCTTTTTCAAGGCCCTGTTCCTCTCCCCATGCCTTTAATCCTTCCCAGGCAGACTGGTTAAACGATTTGTCATCAACACCGCCAACGTCTGTTACCATCGCCGCAGAGAAATCGGAACTGTCTTCATTCGCTGCATTGTCACCGTTTTCGGAACCGTTGTCAGAACCACTGTTTTCTTCCCCGGAATCACCGCCGCCACAGGCTGCCAAAACCATTCCAAGACTCAGTAATAAAGCAAATACCAAATGAGTTTACGGTTGTTCATGTGTAATACCCCCTGTAATTTGTGATATATGGATCCAATACAACCATCTGCCGCGTAATTATCCCCTGCTTTCCGGTCATCACCTCCTAAACGTAATATCGTTTATTATGAAAACCCTTACAACCTCTTCCTTAAAACGTGAAAACTAAACATGTCCGACCGGAAGAAATTCGCCGAGTATAAAACCGGATCATCATCAGCCGTATAGTGCATTTGTTTCAGCAGCAGAAGTGACTGTTCAGGGTCACATTTCAATGTTTCATGAATCCGGTCATGGTAACTGACAGGTTCAATATATGTAACCGCATAGGCTATCCTGTTACCGGAGTGTTCCTCCATCAATTTGAATAATGAATCCGATTCATGAACACGGTCGATGGGGACAAGACCCTCAGGCAGTTTATCAATACAAAACACGACCGGATCATTATCCGCCGTCCGGACACGTTCAATTTTCACGAGCGATTGCAGTTCTTTCGGCGCAAATTTACGCTGTTCGTCTTCAGTAGGCTCAAGGAATTCTGTTGTCAGAAACTGTGAACCGGGTCTTTTGCCGGATTGTTCAATCATATAGGTTACACTGTTCAGTTGTTCAATCCCAGAGGAAAAAATCGGCTTAGGATTAACAAATGTCCCAACGCCATGTCTGCGTGTGACAATATTTTCCTCTTCCAGTATCCTTAATGCTTCACGCAGCGTCGCACGGGAGACACCCAATTCCTTTGACAGCTGGAATTCCGATGGCAGTTTTTGCTTTGGTTTATATTTACCGCTTTCAATATCGTGCTTAACCTGATCGATAACTTGCAAATATAAATGACGCGAATCTATTTTAAGCGACATGCTGACCCCCCCCTTTCGTTTGCAGGACCTCTATAAAAGTGCGTACAACCTCTAAAATAGAAATCTGACATCTGACGTATGACTCATTAGTTCGACATAAATATAACATTTTTCCACAAAATAAATAAATAGATTCTGGCGAAGTTTAGCATAATTTTTTAGATTAAAGTCATAGGAAAAAAATCCCGTAAAGTGCATGTTCAAAAAGGATAAAAAGCAGGAATGCTTCCCTGAATCTGCATCGCACGCAGGAAAAGGGCTTTTCTTTTCCGAGGAACGAAAAAGCAAGCCAACGATCTTCTCGCGTGTTGTGGTGACTTCGACGTTCGACACAGGACGTGTCGGTATTTAGTCGAAGGTCCTCTATTGATGTGTCATTTTTACCGGACTTTTTGAACAACCTCGTAAAAAGACAGCAATTCCCAACTAAAGAATTGCTGTCCGATCCGGTAACGATCACGATGTTTTTTCTTCATTCACTTGTGACACAAGGACAGTGCGTGGTTTGCTGCCTTCATACGGCCCCACTATACCCCTGTCCTCCATCGCATCAATCAGCCGGGCAGCCCGGGTATAACCGATCCGGAATCGCCGCTGCAGCATGGATACACTGGCACTCTGCATTTCAGTTATTAGCTGTACTGCTTCGTCATACAATTCATCATCGACCTCTGAAGTGGCTTCACTCGTTTCTTCCGGGATCATTTCTTCCTGATAAGAAGCTTTCTGCTGTTCGACACAATGATCGACTACCCGCTCTACTTCTTCATCCGATAAAAACGCGCCCTGCACCCTGGTCGGTTTGGATGAACCTACCGGCGTGAACAGCATATCACCTCGTCCTAACAGCTTTTCGGCACCACCAGCATCAAGAATGGTCCGTGAATCTGTTGCCGACGATACACTGAACGCTATCCGGGACGGAATATTAGCTTTAATGACACCGGTAATAACATCAACGGAAGGACGCTGTGTTGCCAGGATCAAATGTATGCCGGCTGCCCTTGCCATTTGTGCAAGTCGTGTAATGGCATCCTCCACATCGTTGGAAGCAACCATCATCAAGTCTGCCAGCTCGTCCACTAGAACGACGATGTATGGAAGATTTGGCTGCTGTTCCTCCTCCGGCAGTGTCTGATTATACTTCCGGATATAGTCATTGTACCCTTCGATATTGCGCGTGCTTGTTTCCGAGAACAGTTCGTACCGCCGTTCCATTTCATCAACGATTTTCTTCAATGCCTTTGATGCTTTTTTAGGGTCAGTAACAACCGGTGTCAGCAAATGCGGGATGCCGTTATACACATTAAGCTCTACTTTTTTAGGATCAATCATCATCATTTTGACTTCGTGTGGTTTCGCCCGCATTAAAATCGTCGTAATAATGCCGTTCACGCAAACACTTTTCCCGCTCCCGGTTGCACCAGCGATCAGCATGTGCGGCATTTTGCTCAACTCGGAAACAACAGCATCACCGGAGATATCCCGACCAAGCGCAAATAATAGTTTAGAAGATTGTTTGGTAACCGCACTGTCCAGAACTTCCCGCAAGGAAACCATCGCAATTTCCTCATTCGGCACTTCTATGCCCACAGCTGATTTACCTGGTATAGGTGCTTCAATCCGGATATCTTTAGCGGCCAAGGCAAGTGCCAAATCATCATGCAAATTGACTATTTTGCTTACTTTGACGCCAGCCTCAGGGTAGACCTCGTACTTGGTAACGGCCGGGCCGACATGCACTTTTGTAACGCGTGCTTTAACCCCAAAACTCTGAAAAGTCCGTTCCAATTTCCGGACTGTTGCCTGATTTGCGACTTCTCCTGCTGTTGCGAACTTTGTGCAGGTTCCGCCAGTAGGTTAGGAGGAGGCAGTTCATACTCATGATTTTCACTTTCAGTCATCGGCAGCGGATTATCCTCCTCCACTTCAACTGGTTCATCTGCTTTCCCTTCGTCTGGAACAGGTTCCGCGTTATCTGGTACAGGGGTGTCGTCTGAATTCTCTTCCGTTTCCTGCACGTCAAAAGAATAGGCAACATCCGTAAAGTCCTGAATGACTGGTTCATCCTTTTCAGGGGTGTCATCCGGCTCCACATCCAGCGCTTCGTCATTCTGGCTCTCCTTGCTACTAGCTTTGAATTCCAGCAGCCGCTGTTTGGCTGAACGGATCACAGCCACAAATCGTTCCATCCATTTCGCTACAAAGTCACCAAGCGAGAACTCTGTCATAAAAATAATGCCTATTAATATAGAAAATACAGAAACTATCTTCGCACCGGCAGCAGAAAAGAGATAGTAGCTGAATACAAGCAGCAGCGCACCGATTATGCCGCCACCGGTTTGTGCAGCACCACCCTCTCCTTCAACGAACGCGATTAAACTGTTCCATGTTGCCTTGAGAACAGACGGGCTTTCCGGCAGAGCTAGCAGCCTTTCATAGGTTTCTATATGTGAAAACAGCAGCACGCCTCCAAAATGATATAAAATCCTACCATTTTTTGCTTGAGAAACTGGGCAATTGTCTTTTAATCATTAATGTAATCCCTATTATCAGCAGAAAAACAGAAGCAACAAAATACCAGATTCCAAGAAAAAACGGAAAATATATTCCAGACCACCTGGGATCGCACCATCACTAATAGCACTCGCCCCACTTCCAAAAATGGCTATAAATAGAAAAAGCAGTCCAAGCAGCTCCGATTTCACTTGTTTGCTTAATTGATTTTTTTTCTTCTTTCTTTTTTCTTTGCCAAGACAATCACCTCGCTGCGTGAGAGAATTCTCAAAAACGGAACAGCAAACCCCTGCCATCCGGCGGGCAAGGGTTTTCTTTGACAATTAGTTCCATTATAGCACAGTTTTCATTGTTTGACGTAGGTTTATCGCAAAATAGTTCCAGGGATGTAATCTGTGTTCATAAAATCATTTGGATCCGTCGAGAGTACTTGCAGTAACTGGAATTGTCCGTCTTCCATTTCCTCTACATACAATTGCTTGCCATTGTGCGAGACACAATGCCGCTTTTGTAAATCAGCCTCCGAAACAGGAAAAATATCTGTTTCAGCGAGTGGCGTGTATAGAATCATTGTATCACCTGATCTTCTGGTCCTTTATTGTCATCAATCATTTCATTCAATTTTGCATGGCTTGTGTCACACCACCGATTCCATCAATTAAGCCATGTTCAACTGCATCCTCTCCAACAACATTCGTCCCAATGTCCCTGGTCAAGTTTCCTTTAGCAAACATAAGTTCTTTAAACTTTTCTTCTTCAATATCCGAATGCCCAATCACAAAATCAATGACACGATCCTGCATCTTATCCATATATTCAAATGTTTGCGGTACACCAATAACTAGCCCATTCATCCGAATTGGATGGATGGTCATCGTCGCTGTTGGCACAATATACGAGTAATCGGTAGAAACCGCAATCGGCACGCCTATGGAATGGCCCCCGCCCAAAACAACGGAAACGGTTGGTTTTGATACGGACCCAATCATCTCCGACAGGGCCAGACCCGCCTCCACATCACCGCCGACTGTATTAAGCAGAACAATAAGCTTCAATTTTCGGGTTTTGTTCGATAGCTATAAGCTGGGGTAGCAAATGCTCGTATTTGGTCGTTTATTTGTGCGGGCAGCTGCACGTGCCCCTCCACTTGTCCAATTATAGACAGCACATGAATATTGGAATCCGGTGCCTGTGGTACATTGGATTGACCAAGCTGCTGAATCTTCTGTACTAAAGACGAATTGTTCGCCTGATCTCCCTGATTCTGATCGCCTTTCTTCCCTGGATCTTTTTCCATGTATGGTCACTCCTTTAACATACTCATTCCAAAATTAGTATGAACAAGTTTGGAGCAGTCCATGCAGCAGATTTAGAAAACGTGACATTCGCCAAGCCTTAATGGCGGATGTCATAGTTGCACTTATGTATAAAATATCGGCTCCCAGGCCGATATTTTTAATTATTGATCAACTTTTTAATGATTCTTTTTCCAAATCAGTTAATCCAACTAAAGGCAGACGGACATGACCAACGTCAATCCCTTTCATATTCAGTCCCGTTTTCACCGGTGCTGGAGAAGGCTGATCAAACAACACGTTCATGAGCGGCAGCAATTTACGGTGAATGGATGCAGCTTTTCTTACATCACCCGACCGATACGCGTGTACCATATCCTGGATTTTACTCCCGGCAATATGGGATGCAACTGACACGACGCCATTTGCACCAAGAGAAAGCATCGGCAGTGTGATGCTGTCCTCCCCACAGTAAACGCTGAAATCTTCCGCTGTCTGTTCAATAATCTTGGATACCTGGTCTAAGTCACCACTGGCTTCTTTTACGGACACAACATTCTCTAGCTTGCTCAAGCGTATTATCGTGTCTGCATCCATCTTAACAGCAGTCCGGCCCGGGACATTATACAGCATGACCGGCAGATTGGCCGCATTTGCAACTGCTTCAAAATGCCTATATAGCCCTTCCGGATTAGGTTTATTATAGTATGGCACGACAAGCATAATCCCATCTGCACCAACTGATTCCGCTTCCTTGGTCAATGCGATGGATGCAGCCGTGTCATTGCTTCCGGTCCCGGCAATGACAGGCACACGCCCATTCACTGTTTCTGCGACATGTCTGAAGAGAGAGACCTTTTCTTCTTTTGTCAGTGTAGGTGATTCACCGGTAGTGCCGCCAACAACAAGCCCATCACTCCCGTTATCCAGCAAATATTCCACCAGACGGTCCGTTTTGTCAAAGTCAATTTCACCTTGCGCGTCAAATGGTGTAACCATCGCGGTCACAACGTTACCAAACTCCATTTCATGACACCTTTCTTTTTTAGTGGCTGTATTGTAAAAAGTTGTTGCTAACTGAATAAAGAAATAAATATTTCATGCGTGGCCAGGTAACAACAACCCCTTTTAATTAACCGATCATTTAAACGGGCTGCTCATTCACATGGTTTAGTTCGAACGTCGTGAAGTGCGTTCACAGCTGTTTTCAAATCCTGTTCATGGATGAGCACCCAAATGGTTGTATGACTGTCCGCAGATTGCAATATTTGCACACCTGCGTTTGTTAGTGACTGAACGATTCTTGATGCAACACCTGGCACACCGGTCATTCCGGCGCCAACTGCGGAAACTTTGGCACAGTTTTCCGTTATTTCCGGGTAAAAACCTAATGTTTCAAGAATGTGCACAGCTTTTTCCGTGTGCGCATCCGGCACAGTATAGATAACGCCGGTTGGTGAAATATTGATGAAATCAACAGAAATCCCTGCTTCAGCCATTGCTTTGAAAACATCAGACTGGAGCCGGTGTGTCTCTTCTTTCGTCTGGACCTTTATTTGCGTGATTGATGACATGTGAGCAATACCGGTAATCAGGCGGTCAGGGATATCCGTTCCCGTTTCCTGAATTCGCGATGCAGTTATCAGTGTCCCTTCATCTTCGACATAAGTCGACCGAACGCGCATAGGAATTTCGCTTGCATGGCAATTTCAACAGCACGAGGGTGGATTACTTTAGCACCCTGATATGCCAAATTGCATATTTCCGTATACGTCACTATATCCATCGGTCTCGCAGATGAAACCATATTGGGGTCTGCTGTCATCACCCCATTCACATCTGTGAAAATTTCGACCCGGTCTGCATCTAGTGCGGCACCCAGGGCGGCCGCAGTCGTATCACTGCCGCCACGGCCAATCGTTGTTATCTCCCCGGATTCCGTATGCCCCTGGAAGCCAGCTACGACAACGACATCATGCTGTTTAAATTCCTCAAGACTCGATCAGCCTTCACTTCTTTAATTTTCGCCTGCGTGAAATCGTCATTTGTTACAAAGCCGGCCTGTGCGCCGGTAAGTGCTGACGCATTGATATGATGTTTCTGTAGTTCATTTGACAATACAACTGACGCAATTGTTTCCCCACAGGACATAAGCAGATCCAATTCACGATTGGAATTATAATTTTTGGGAAGTCAACCAGATCCAGCAATGTGTCTGTTGCATAAGGAGCTGGTTTCCGCCCTAAAGCAGATACAACGACGACAAGTTTATAATTATTCATTAAGGCATTTTTAATGTGTTGAATAACGTGATTTCGATTTTCTTCGGTTTGTACAGACGTACCCCCGAATTTCTGAACCACTATCTGCATGATTCCACCTCAATTTTTAAAGCCATTTATTCTGAATTAAGCGTTCTGCGATTTGAATGGTGTTCAATGCAGCACCTTTCATCAAGTTATCAGACACAACCCAGAAATGAAAGCCATTGTCATTATCCAGATCTTTACGGACACGACCGGCAAACACTTCTTCTTTCTCCGCGGCACTCAGTGGTGTCGGGTAGGTCTGTGTCTGTGGGTCATCTTCAAGAACGACACCATCCGCATTACCGAGAGTGTTTTGTATATCTTTTACGGAGAGGCCGTTTTCTTCAACTTCGGCGTACACACTTTCCGCGTGGGATGTGAAAATCGGCAATCTGACACAAGTTGCGGCGATAGCCAGTGCGTCGTCATGGAGAATTTTCTTGGATTCATTTATCATTTTCATTTCCTCAAACGTGTAGCCGTTATCCTGAAAGACATCAATTTGGGGTAAGGCATTAAATGCAATTGGAAGGTGTTTCTCATCCCCTTTGACAGGCAGCAGTTCCGCTGTCATGTCTTCCCCATTAACGTATTGCTTCGTCTGTTCCTCAAGTTCATCGCATGCTTCATTACCGGAACCTGACACAGCCTGATACGTTGACACAATCACACGTTTCAGACCAAAGCTTCCTGTATCGGTTTTAAAGTCGCAACCATTTGGATAGTGGAGCAATTTGGATTTGCAATAATTCCGTTATGTGATTGCAGATCTTGTTCATTCACTTCCGGTACAACTAGTGGAACGTCTTTATCCAGCCTGTAAGCACTGGTATTATCCACAACCACCGCGCCACGTTTGACCGCTTCGGGTGCCAGTTTTTTAGAAACAGAACCTCCTGCTGAGAACAATGCTATATCGACATCCTCAAAGCTTTCTGGAACAGCTTCCTCAACCGTTATTTCCCTATTGGCAAAAATACTTTTTTACCAGCTGACCGTTGCGACGACAATAGTTTCAGTTGTTTAATAGGAATATCTTTTTTTCCAATAGCTGAACAATCTTTTGTCCAACTGCACCAGTAGCTCCTACAACTGCAATAGTAAATGCTGTTTTTTCCGCCATTTATTCTGACACCTCTCTAAAATAATAGATTGGTTTTATTCTACCACATTTTAACCGGAATGAGGAATGATGACAGGCTGAATTTGCTGATGTTTTAGCGCCGATTCAATGGTGGCGGATAATTGGCCCATGTCGGAAACGAGTGAATTTGGCTTTTTATACGGATTATCTTGCCCATACGGAATAAAATAATAATATTTGCTGGCCATCAGCCGCATTAAATTAACCCCATTCATCCCTAGTGCGTCATTCGTTGCTATGCCGAGTACGACTGGATTCTGGTTTCTTATCGTTGCTTTAGAGGCCATCAGCACTGGTGTATCCGTGAGAGCATTCGCAAGCTTGCTCATGGAGTTTCCGGTCAAAGGGGCAATTACCATACAGTCAAGAGGAAGCGCCGGTCCTAGTGGTTCTGCCTCAGGAATTGTTTTGATGGCACGTTTGCCCGTAATCGATTCTATTTTGGCAACATGATCATCTGCATAGCCAAACTTGGTATCGGTATTCTGGACTGTGTAGGATACAATCGGGATAACCTCCGCCCCGGACTCCACCAATTTTCCAGTTCCGGAAAAACCTGGTCATACGTGCAGTGTGAACCGGTGATGCCAAAGCCAATCCGTTTTCCTTCTAATCCCATTACAGATTCTCCTTCCGTTCAGTTAAAAATTGTTTAATAACATCCGCCAATATTTTACCAGCCGTCTTTGGTGCGACTACTCCAGGCAGACTTTTGGCCAGAATCGCTTTGATGCCACGCTGGTCCGCATAATTAAAGTCGGTTCCGCCTGGTTTCGACGCGAGGTCAAAGATGATGCCATGAGGAGGAAGATGCTGAATAGCATCTTTGGTGACGACCTGGGCCGGAACTGTATTAATAAGCAAATCACATGAACCTGTATGTTCATGCATCTGATCGAACGGGATGGCCGTATGCCCTAATTCTGTATTCGGGCCAAGTCCATAATGCTTTCGGCACAAACGGAGACCTTCGCACCAAGGGCTGCGAACTTATTTGCTACTGTGTTCCCGACTCTGCCAAATCCGACAACAATAACACGTGAAGAATGGATAGTAAAGTCGGTATGTTTGATAGCCATCATAATCGTGCCTTCTGCTGTTGGAATCGAATTATAAATGGCCACGTCATCACGATTAAGCAGTGGAATGAGTTTTACATTAGCCTGTTCCGCTGCTTCATCCAGATAGGCATTTGAAATTCCGGTAAATAAAACAGCCGAATCCTTCAACCCTTTAAACCATTCATCCGTCAGCTGGATCGTTTGGTCTGAAAAAACCGTTTCCACGTACCCCGACTGATCGGTCCCGGTAATAGGCAAAATAATGGCATCCATTTGCGCCTGGTCCAGATCGTTAAATTCTATTTGGTGTGATCCTGTAAATCCTTGCTCCAATTTGTCAAAGCCAATTAAATGTATGGTTATATTCGGCAATGCCTGCAGCTGGCGTATTAATTCCAGATACCGTGCATCCCCGCCTATAACAGCAATTTGTTGAGTCATTCTTGTTCCTTCCCTCCACATATGTTGCTGTCTCAATTCTTTTATAGTTTATGTTTAAATCACAAGTTAGTGACTAAA
>BBCA01000077.1 GCA_001311805.1 Lentibacillus juripiscarius JCM 12147
TCGAGAAGGGCTCTCGGGCCCTTTTCGACTGCTTTTGAGTGCCGTTTTGGTCTCGAGAAGGGCTCTCGAGACCTTTTCAACTGCTTTTGAGTGCTGTTTGGTCTCGAGAAGGGCTCTCGAGACCTTTTCGACTGCTTTTGAGCTCTGTTTTGGTCTCGAGACGAGCGCTCGGGTCCCTTTCAGCGGTTTTCGAAGCTACACACCAATCTTCCAAGGCGGAGTATATGATTAAGTGTGTTATATGTTCGTATATCAAACAGAAAAAGCATTTATGAAATTCATTCGCGTAATAAAATATTTATCTAACATTCTCAAATTCCACACCATTCCACCAGGATATCCGGCTTTTGTCTGCTGATCTCGTCATTAATCATTTGATCATCAAGCGTTTCTTGGGACGGATGTGGATTTTCTTAACTACAAAAGTAGCACATTACACT
This sequence comes from Lentibacillus juripiscarius JCM 12147, assembly GCA_001311805.1. The sequence goes on from BBCA01000077.1 coordinate 441, forward strand.
CTTCGGCTTAAAGCAACCTGTTTCAGGGCCATAGGGACAGGAGCCTTGGACCAGGGTTCCTGTCCCTGTGGTCCTTTAGCCACGTCATTTTCTCCCTTGACATTATAGTTAAACGGGTATAGAATTCTTTGGTGTTCATTTTTGAACAGTTTAAATTTGGGTTGTTTCATTTGGAACAATTGGGAAGAATAAACCGGATGAATTTTCCTTTAAAGGCGGGTGAGGATATGGATAAAGATATATATGAAACAAATCGGCCAATGGCACTTATGCAATCATTCTGGCAGCTGCAGAAATCAATTATGACACAGGTTAAACAGACAGCCATCGACAATGAACTGTCCATTCCGCAATTTGCGATCCTTGTCATGATGCAGCACAACAAGCAGATATCACAGAAAAATTGCAGGCCCGGACACATTATCCTAAAAGTACGTTGAGCCATGCGATAGAAGGGCTTGTTCAGGCCGAACTGCTTAACCGGACACATGTTGAAGGCAATCGAAGGGAAATGAATTTAGCATTAAGTGATCGTGGCAAGGCACTGCTTGATGATATGAAATCACAGGAAGACGGTGTGCACAGCCGATTCAAAAATGCCGTCGATTCATTTACAGAAGAGCAGTTTGCCGACTTAATCCATATGCATCAGCATATTGTAACGTTTTTTGAAGGTGGTGAAACCGAATGATCAAGATTCTAAAAAAGCTATCCCCCTATAAATGGATGCTGGCACTTGTAGTTCTACTTGTCTTTGCTCAGGCTATGTCGAACCTCTTATTGCCAACATTGATGGGAAACATCGTTGATAACGGCGTCGTTGAAGGAGATATCTCCTATATTTGGGAAGTTGGCTTGGTTATGCTCGGTGTCTCTGCACTGGGCGTCGGTGTCGCTGTTCTGGCGAGCTTTTATTCCTCGAAATTTGCCATGGGGCACGGGCGTGACATTCGCAGGGATGTATTCAGTCATGTTCAGACCTTTGCATCTCAGGAGTTTGATGAAATTGGGGGAGCTTCCCTTATCACAAGGACGACCAACGATATTACTCAAATACAGCGCGTAATGATGATGCTGCTCCGTATGGTGATCATGGCACCGCTCATGATGGCTGGCGGAATCATTATGGCAGTTTCCAAGGATGCCAAGTTATCACTTGTTGTCCTTGGGGTTATGCCATTTTTGGCAGCGGCCATTATCCTTATTTTGAAAAAAGGTATGCCATTGTTCAAGGCCGTCCAAAAGCGTCTGGATAAATTAAATCTGGTCATGCGGGAAAAATTTGACTGGTGTACGTGTCATTCGTGCTTTTAACAAAGAAGATGCTGAATCAGACCGATTAAAAACAGCTAACACCAATTTGACCGATGTGACGATTAAGGTTAATAAACTGATGGCTTTCTTAATGCCACTTATGATGCTACTTATGAACTTAACGGTCGTTGCGATTATCTGGTTTGGCGGCATCCGTATTGATGGCGGAAATATGCAGATTGGCGATTTGATGGCGTTTATTCAGTATGTCATGCAGATTATGTTTTCCCTTGTGATGGCATCTATGATGTTTGTCATGCTGCCGCGTGCAGCCGTTTCGGCCAATCGTGTTAACGAGGTGCTCCAGACCAAGCCGACAATCACCGATAAAGATAGAAGCGCTAAAACAGGATACGCTAATGAGAAAGGTTCATTGGAATTTGATCATGTGACATTCCACTATCCCGGCGCAGAAGAACCTGCGTTAAAGGATATTGATTTCCGGTCAAAACCCGGTGAAATTACGGCGATTATCGGTGGGACGGGATCAGGAAAGTCCACACTAGTCAATCTGATTCCACGCTTTTATGATGTCACAGAAGGATCCATCCGTCTGAATGGAGTTGACATCAGAGAAACCAATCAGGCTGATGTTCGTTCACGGATCGGTCTTGTTCCCCAAAAAGCGTTTTATTTCCGGCACAATTGCGACAATATCCGTTACGGAAAAACGGACGCCTCCATAGAGGATGTTCGCTGGGCAGCTAAAGTCGCCCAGGCGGATGATTTCATTTCCGATATGGAGAACGGTTATGATACCAATCTCGATCAGGGCGGCACTAACCTATCAGGTGGACAAAAGCAACGTTTGGCCATTGCCAGAGCGCTTGTCAGACGTCCGGATCTTTATGTTTTGATGATAGTTTCTCAGCACTTGACTATAAAACAGATGCCAAACTAAGGCAAGCTTTGGAGGATGAAGTGACTGATGCATCCATCCTTATCGTGGCACAACGAGTCAGTTCCGTTATCAATGCCGACCGGATCATCGTCCTGGATAATGGACAGGTAGATGGTATTGGCACACATCAGGAACTGCTGGCATCCAGTGACACCTACCGTGAAATTGTCAAGTCCCAGTACGGAGAGGAGGGTATCGCATGAGTCAGCCAAACAAAAACGCAAGTCAATCAATGGCGACACTGAAGCGGCTCCTTGGCTATCTTGCGCCAAGACGCACGCGGTTAGTCGTCGTTTTGATTGCTGTGATGTTAAGTACGTTATTTGCTGTTTTGGGTCCGAAAGTAATGGGGAATACGGTTACGGAGGTATTCGAAGGCGCCTATGCAAAACTAACGGGTACCGGTGAGGGGGTTGATTTTGTCCAAGTTGGCAAAATGCTCCTTCTGCTCGCGGGCTTATATATCTTCAGCAGCTTGTTTACGTTTATGCAGCAATATTTAATGGCAAGTGTCGCTCAGAATACGGTATATGACTTAAGGGCTGACATTTTTTAAGAAATTGGAAAGGTTGCCACTTAACTACTATGACAGTCATTCGCACGGGGACACACTGAGTCGTGTGATCAATGATATCGACACTATTGGTAATACGCTGCAGCAAAGTATCACCCAGTTCATCCGTTCCATGGTGATGCTTGTCGGGATTACAATTATGATGTTAACCATCAGCCCGTTACTGACGCTTATTGCCATCGTCAGCATTCCTGTATCATTGTTTGTGATTAAACCATTTTTAAAAAAGTCACAGAACTATTTTACCAACCAGCAACATTCACTTGGTAAGCTGAACGGTCATATCGAGGAAATGTATACCGGCCATCAGGTCATCAAGGCTTTTGGTCAGGAGGCGCATGCACAGCGGACATTCGACGATATGAACGAGGAGCTTTACAATGCCGGGCGCCGGGCCCAGTTCATATCCGGGATTATTAATCCGGTAATGACGTTTATTGGAAACTTAAGCTATGTTCTGATCAGTATTGTCGGTGGTCTTTTGGTGACACAGCGGGCTATTTCCATCGGGGATATTCAGGCATTCATTACGTATACCAAACAATTCAATCAACCGATTAATCAAACAGCCAATATTGCTAATGTTATTCAGGCAACCATTGCAGCTGCGAGGCGGGTATTTGATCTCCTTGATGAAGAAGAGGAAATTGCTGAAACAGCATCAGGAGAAGTTTCTTCCGCAGAAGGTGCCGTTACGTTCAACCATGTCGCATTTGGTTATGATGACGAATTATTGATGGAGGATTTGAATATTGACGTCAAGCCCGGAGAGATGGTTGCCATTGTTGGACCAACCGGCGCCGGCAAAACAACAATGATCAATTATTGATGCGTTTTTATGAAGTAAATGCAGGTTCTATCGAGGTCGACGGTAAAAACATCCAGTCTATGTCGCGGCATGATCTGCGTGCACAATTCGGCATGGTATTGCAGGATACATGGCTGTTTAATGGGTCAATCAAGGATAATATCGCCTATGGTAAACGGGATGCTTCCGAAACCGATGTAATTGAAGCAGCCAAATCAGCCCGCGCTGACCAGTTCATTCGAACATTGCCAGATGGCTATGATACGATTTTGAACCAGGATGCCTCCAATATATCCCAAGGTCAAAAACAGCTGCTTACGATTGCCCGAGCGATATTGGCTGACCCACCAATCATGATTCTTGATGAAGCGACATCCAGTGTCGATACACGAACAGAAGTCTTTATTCAAGAGGCCATGAAACAGATGATGGAAGGCAGAACCAGCTTTGTCATTGCCCATCGGCTGTCTACCATACAGAATGCCGACAAGATCCTTGTTATGAATCAAGGGGATGTCATCGAACAAGGCACACACGACGAATTGCTTGAACAACAGGGCTTTTATGCCGATCTATATAACAGCCAATTCGCCGATGAACAGGCTGGGTAATGATCCAAGGGGCTGGGATATAGCTAACGTTTAACACTAAAGATGAATGATGGCCAGAAGAGTCTAGTACAATGTTAAGATAGGTTTAAACAATAAAAAATCCGAACTGATTCGAAAACCAATGGAAGCATTTTGAATCATCGTTCGGATTTTTCTTTTTTAAACTTTAAAATTTAGGGCAGTAAACATGTAAGGAAAATACATATATGAAATTATGATAGTATCATAAAATCTTGTTAAGTAAAAAAACTAAAGAAGCAACATATTTAAATAGGAAAACCTGCATTCATTGCAGGTTTTCCTACCTAACCAATTCGTTTATTCGTCTTCCTCGTCTTCTTTTTCGAATTCATCATCCTCATCGTCATCGTTATCCTTAACTTTCATAGCATTAGCAATAACATCAGCGATAACTGTATTGTCGATCGTACCTGCTAGTTTAGAAGACTGAGGTCCATATGCTAACACGGGTACGTTAACAGCAGTATGACCAGTAGTGGTCCAACCAATGAGAGCGCGGTTACTGATTACATCTGCTACTCCGCTTCCAGCACTTTTGGCATTTTTAATTGTTTTGATTTCCTCTTGCGTTAATTCTTTAATTCCTGTGTACTTTGTGATTACATCTTTACTATTCGTTCTTTCATAGTTTAATTGATTACCGATATACTCTGATGTACGTTTAACATCGTGAAGCACACCTTTATTGAAACCGTAAGTACCTTTAGCACCGATGGACATACCACCAGTTTCATGGTCAGCAGTTACAATAACAAGTGTGTTTTTGTTTTCTTTAGCAAACTCTTTTGCAACACTAACAGCATCGTCAAAAGCTAACGTGTCATGAATATTTGCAGCCGGGTAATTAGCATGTCCAGCATGGTCAATACGTCCGCCTTCAACCATTAGGAAAAAACCTTCTTTATCATCTTCTACTACGTCCAACGCCTTTTCAGTCATAGCAGCTAAATTTGGTTCTTCTGTTAATTCGCGATCCAATTCATAAGTCATGTGGCTATCATTAAATAAACCTAATAGTTACCAGAGTCAGCGTCTTCCAAGTCATCCTTGTTACCTAATACTTCATAACCTTTTTCTCAGCTGCTTCCATTAAATTTTTCCCGTCTTCCCGTCTGCCACCTTGGTCTTTTGGAAGGAAGTGACGTTTCCCGCCACCAAGTAAAACTTCAATATCATGATCTAATAACATTTGTTTCGCTATAATATTTTCTTTATTTCGATCATCTATATGGGAAGCAAATGCTGCTGGTGTTGCGTGTGTAATTCTTGCTGTCGATACTAGTCCCGTTGCCTTTCCGGCCTTTTCAGCCTTTTCAAGTACTGTTCCTACATTAAAATGCTTTTCATTTTCAGAGTGTTCTTCTTGCCTCGGCGCTTTTCCTAGAACACCGTTATCGTTTTATGTGAAGCTGAAAATGCAGTCGCAGCAGCTGCTGAATCCGTAACAACATTATCATGCGAGAAAGTTCTAGCGAAGCCAATGTTTTTGAATTCGCTCATCGTTAAATCGTTAGCACCATATCCTTCTCCCTTAAAATAAGACGCTGCGGAAATTTGATTTTGCCCCCATGCCATCGCCAACTAATAAAATGACGTTTTAGCGACACCTTGATTTGAACGATGATCACCATTCTTTTTCGCCTCAGTCACATCTGAATAAAAAATTGCTGTTGCAGTAAGAACACCTGCTAACGCTACACCACCAATAAGTTTAAATGATTTTTTCAAAATTATCCCCTCCCATTCATTTTATAATTACAAGCTAACAAACGAATATTAAGTCACTATTAAGAGAAAATAAATAAACTGTAAATTTGTTTAATAAACGAGGAAGAATCTTTTGGTAATAAGGTGTTATCCACCCCCGCCAGCCCATGCTCGAACTTTCTCCTGGAGCTGTTGCTTTTGCTGCTGGAATTGCCTTACACGATGTCCGTTTGCTCCGGATGGATGAGGAAAACCGGTTAAATACGTATGGTTGGGTAGCATCTGTTCCTCCGCCAATCTGACAATTGTTTGCTCCACCGTTTTTCCAAGTGGGATTACAAGTGCAGGCGGATGAATTTGTGCTAATTCGTCCGGGAAAATATTGTAGGCATAATGCTTTAATAAAGCCGAACGATGGATAGGCGGCTGATGTCCAGTATAGTTTTTCCTTTTATAAACACGGGATATTTAATAATCGACGTTGTATGAAGGAAGTTCCTGCTATTTCCGAATAGATCGGCTGAACTCGGGATGCCGAGTGCGTTTGGAATGCCGCACTCATCAAGCATGTGCAAGAGATTCTTTCGCATCGAACCGGCGAATCGGGCTGCTTGTTTTGCTTCGTTCAAGCATGTTTCCACCGTATCACCAGATGACAGGCTGTCCACAAATTGCTCAAAGGCAATTTTCATTTGCCTCCATCCCGGAGTAATCCCAACGATGACGATTTTCGCAGCTTTATTGATAGAGTCATTATGAGGAGCATAATACACACGTATGTCGCCACTTTTTCCATTAATAAAGACGCTGTTAATAAATCCTGTTTTGTAAGTGGTCTGTCATTGGACAGTGTGCCAATGAACGGTAAAAAGTGCTGAATTGATGTATGTAACAAGCTGAATTCTCCTTTGAAACGGAAAAATAAGTAACGACAAAATTTTTAAGAAGATATTTCAGTTTGTGCAAAACTCTGGTAATCTATAATAGGGTATAATTATTTTTAGGAAAGATGTGACTAGGCTGCGTCCTGTCTTATGAAATGCATCAGCAGGAGCACCGGAATCTTTTCTGCAAAACTTCAAGGATAGGGATGAAAAAATGAGCAACAAACATACGACAACAGACGTTATCATGATTGGTGCCGGAATCATGAGTGCAACATTTGCTACATTGTTAAAAGAATTGGCACCAGATTGGGACATTACCATTTTTGAGAAGCTCGAAAATGGTGGAGAAGAAAGCTCTAACGTTTGGAATAATGCAGGAACAGGACATTCTGCACTATGTGAGCTTAACTATACGCCCGAACAGCCGGACGGATCAATTGATACCAGTAAAGCACTGAACATTAATGAAAAGTTTCAGGTGTCCAAGCAGTTTTGGTCCCATCTTGTGAACAGTAATCGGATTGATAACCCACAGGACTTTATCATGCCGTTGCCTCACATGAGTTTTGTCCATGGGGAAGATAATATAAGGTTTTTAAAAAAGCGATTTGAAGCACTCTCAGGCAATCCGCTGTTCAAAGGGATGGAATTTTCCGATGATCCGGAGAAATTAAAGGAATGGATTCCGCTGATCATGGAAAACCGAGCTGATAATCAGCCAACTGCAGCAACGAAAATCGACGACGGAACCGATGTCAATTTTGGAGCACTCACGCGCAAATTGATGGATCACTAAAACGTCAGCAAGTTCATATCAATTATAATCATGTGGTCGATGATATTAAACGTACGGAAGACGGTGCGTGGGAAGTAAAAGTGCGCAATTTTGAACGTGGTACGCTCGAAACACACACGGCTAATTTTGTCTTTATTGGTGCTGGTGGAGGAGCCTTGCCGTTACTGCAAAAACCGGCATCCCTCAAAGTAAACATGTCGGCGGATTTCCGGTAAGCGGACTATTCCTTACTTGCAACAACCCGGATGTTATACAGAAGCATCAGGCAAAAGTATATGGCAAGGCGCCAGTCGGGGCTCCGCCAATGTCTGTACCGCACCTTGATACACGGTATATCGATAATCAGAAATCATTGCTATTTGGCCCTTTTGCTGGCTTCACACCTAAATTTTTGAAGACGGGTTCCAATATGGATTTATTAGGCTCTGTTAAACCGAATAATGTCCTTACCATGTTGGCGGCAGGTGCTAAAAATATGCCATTAACAAAGTACCTGATTGGACAGCTTATGTTATCGAAAGAACAATATATTGAAACGTTACGTGAATTCGTTCCGGATGCTAAAGCAGAAGACTGGGAAATTGTGACGGCAGGCCAGCGCGTACAAGTGATCAAAGATACAGATACTGGCGGTAAGGGCACCCTTCAATTTGGTACCGAAATTGTCAACTCTGATGATGGTTCTATCGCTGCATTGCTCGGTGCGTCCCCGGGTGCTTCTACCTCGGTTTCCATCATGCTTGAAATCATTGAGAAGTGTTTCCCAGAGCATGTAGAGGAATGGGCACCAAAATAAAAGAGATGGTTCCTTCTTATGGTGTGTCATTGAAGGATAATCCAGAACTTATCCATGACATTCAAACGAGAACCGCTCGGATGCTGGGCTTAGTGGATGAAAGCCAGGAAAACCCGGTTTAAAAAAATAGTGATACGTACCGATTAGCCCAATTTCTATTTATGTGATTTTGGCGGGTGACTGGTTAATCCTAGCTAAACTCGGCATTTGCTAAAAGACGAGGCAAATGTTTTTCTAATCAAAATAAGAAGCCCGAATCAGTAATGTCTGATTCGGGCTACTCTTTAAGGTGTTTGCGAATTAACTTGTTTTTCTTTTGTTTTATTCTTTCTGGTTAAAATTGTTTCAACTACTATGGCAACGAGTGCACCAAATACGAGTCCGTTACTTAATATCGACACTAGCACTGGCGACATTTCCGCGAATGCTTCGGAAGGGATAAACATAATACCAATTCCTGCAAATAATGATATGCTAACAACCCGGAACAGAATCTGTTTATTTTCAACTGCTTCAAATTCTTGAAGGGCTAAACTAATGATGCTGGCGAAAACCGGAAAAATGGCCGCATATCCAACAGCTTCAGGAAGTGCTGCAACAAATGCAGTAAATGGCGGAAACATGCTGATCACTACAATGAGAAGGGAACCAATGATAAAGGGTTTTTTACTAGTTATTTTTGTTGTTTCAATAAAGCCTGCTGAACCGGAGATAGGTACAGCTCCTATTGCCGAAAATAAACCACCCAACAACTGGTTGATTCCAGAAATAATCCCAGTTTGCTTCAAACGATTTTCTTCAACCGCAACATGATGGCGTTCCAATACTTGTTGAACCACACGTACGGTAGCTAACATATTAGCAAGCAGCAATAAAGTTATAAAAATGACCACTACGATCATGTTAGGCTCAATCCTTGGTGAACCAAATGCAAAGACTTCCGGCAACTTCATAAATTGATTTACTTCTGTAACAGGCTTCGCAAGGCCAAAAACAGAAAATAACAGCCAGCCGAAAATAATGCTAAACAGGACTGAATAATGGCCAACCTTGGGTATTTTCATAAAGCAATAAGAGAGTATAATAATCAACAATGAAAGTAAAAAACTACCGGCTGAACAGTATGATGCTGTCCGTTAAGCCCAAACATTCCTTGCAAAAAGAGCTGCTTAATTGTGCCACCAAAAGAATCAAGTATATCCCGACAATCGTTGGGGTGAACAAGCGTGCTAGTTTTTCCACCAGCCCAAAAACACTTAAAAGAATAAATATAACTCCGCTTAACAAAAAGGCATACTGCAAAACCCGTAATGTTTCGGCATGCGATCCAAATAAAACGGTGCCTAATCCGGCATATAAAGTAAACACACCCCACCAAAGACCTGCAGGGCCCTCCTGAATTGGCATATGGTGTCCAAATAAGGTTTGTAAAATACCTGCAAGTCCCAGAACGAATAATGTCCGCTGTACGAATTCGATTGTTGCAATGTCATGGAGTCCGTAGCTGGAGGCGATGGCAATCGGAACAACCACACTGCTCATTAATATAAATAAAGCCCATTGCAGAGATGAAAAAATAACCTTCAATCTTGCTCTACTCCTTTTGGCAGATAAGAAAGTATATAGACTTTCTTATTTCATAAGTGCAATTAGAAACATGTACAATCATAAAACGAAATAGTCCAATGAATCAATTAATATATTTTATATAAATGAGTTAATTTCATAATTCAATATCTACCTTTAAAATACGAACAATTAGGTTATTGT
>BBCA01000078.1 GCA_001311805.1 Lentibacillus juripiscarius JCM 12147
GATGGCAAGAATCACCCGGATCGAGGTGGGTATCAACCGTTGGGCAAGAAGAATCAACCGGTTTACGGGAGGAATCAACCGCTAGGCGGCAAGAATCACCCGGGTCAAGGTGGAAATCAACCGTTGGGCAAGAAGAATCACCCGGATTGGGGTGGGAATCAACCGCTGGGCAAGAAGAATCAACCGGTTTACGGGAGGAATCAACCGTTGGGTAGGCAGAATCACCCGAATTGAGGTGGGAATCAACCGCTGGACAAGAAGAATCAACCGGTTTACGGGAGGAATCAACTGGTCGGTGACAAGAATCACCCGGATTGAGGTGATATCAACCGTTGGGCAAGAAGAATCAACCGGTTGACGACAAGTATCAACCGATTTCAGGAAGTATCAATCGGTCGGCAGCAAGTACCAACCGCACAGCGGCGGCTGGCAACTCGATCAAGGCAAACATCAACCGTCAATTGGGAATATCAATCCATCCTCAAAATAATCACCCTATCGGCGGAAGAAATCTCCCGCCAGAGCGGACACATTCTTGTCAGCTGTAATGGTAAACTCTGCGTCACGAAAGCAGCAATTTTTCTTTAAAATAATCCCGTCCACTGCCAGCAACGGTCTGGCCGGCAGCACAAAAATTAACCGGGCATAAGAATCATGACAGATACAGCGCAAAGGGGGAGCAAAAGATGACTGAACAAACGTTTGATCAATATTCAGGTGAGCGATGGGTGACGGCGGTGCAGGTGGCGACTGTCTGGACTTCAGCCGTATCCCCGCGTGAGGTTGACCGCCCCGGTATTACCAACCCGACCGATATTGACCAGTGGCTAGCTTGCCTGACGTACGAGACGAGGCTTGCCCTGTCAGAAGAAAACCGGGTGCAGTCGCAGTTATTGTACGGTGAGCCTGTTGTCGTCACCGAGACGGATGTCGAGTGGGCACATGTGGTCATTCCGACACAAAGTTCTATCAAAGATGAGCGCGGCTATCCGGGTTGGGTGCCATTGGCGCAACTGAAGCGCGTCGGCTCGTCGTATTGGGAGCGCACTTTTTCCGCCGCTGTAACGGATAAAACTTTGTGGCTGGAAAATGAATCCGGGGAAAAAATGATGAAGCTCAGTTATATGACGATACTGCCTGTAATAAATGAAACAGAGGACCGTGTCCGTGTCGCCGCGCCACACGGGGACCGCTTTTTGCCGAAGGAGGGTGTCGAGCTGTTTCGTTCCAAGCATGGTCTGGAGAAGCAGCCGGGGACACAGCTAATCACAGACGGCGAGCGGCATCTCGGCCTATCCTATTTTTGGGGCGGCATGAGTGCGTTCGGCTATGACTGCTCCGGTTTCACGTATGCGATGCATAAAGCGAACGGCTACCTCATCCCACGCGATGCCAGTGACCAGGTGCAGGCGGGGGAAGTGGTCCCAGCTGGTGAGCTTCAGCCAGGTGATTTACTATTTTTGCCTATGAAGAGGGAAAAGGGAAGGTGCACCATGTCGGTTTTATTGTGGTGACGGCAAAATGCTGCACTCCCCGCAGGCCGGAAAAGGCATTGAAGTGATTCCACTTGCCGGGACGAAATATGAGAAAGAACTATGTGCCACCAGACGCTACTGGCAGGAGACGGAGGGGCGATCATCATGAACGATGCGGTTTTACAAATCAACAACCTGTATAAGCAATTTTCCATGGGCAAAGGCAGTGTGCTAAAGGCGGTCAATGACGTTACGTTTCAAGTCCATAAAGGGGAAACATTCGGGCTTGTTGGGGAGTCGGGCTGCGGAAAAACAACCATCGGCCGGACGATCATGGGCCTGTATAATAAAACCTCAGGCGATGTCATCTATAACGGACAGGAAGTGCATGAACTGGATGATAAGGAAAAATTTCAGTTCCACCGGACGATGCAAATGATTTTCCAGGATCCATACGCATCTCTGAATCCGCGCTCGACCGTTAAGGAAATTATCGCTGAGCCGATGGAAGTCCACGGCATGTATTCATCAAAAGAGGAGCAGCTTGACCGGGTCATCGAGCTTTTGGAGGAAGTTGGGCTAAACCGCGGCCACGCCGAGCGCTACCCGCATGAATTCAGCGGCGGACAGCGGCAGCGGATTGGCATTGCCCGTGCCCTGGCTTTGGACCCGGACTTCATTATCGCTGATGAACCGATTTCCGCTCTGGATGTATCCGTCCAGGCACAAGTTGTCAATCTATTGAAAAAGCTGCAGGAAGAAAAAGGGCTAACTTTCCTGTTCATCGCCCACGACTTATCTATGGTCAGGCAAATCTCCGACCGAATTGGCGTCATGTATTTAGGGAACATGGTCGAGCTGACCTCGAGCGATTCCCTTTATGTAAACCCGCTGCACCCGTACACCCAGGCACTATTGTCCGCCATCCCGATTCCTGATCCGGACATCGAGGACGGCCGAGAGCGGATCATCCTGGACGGGGAACTCCCAAGCCCGGTCAATCCGCCGAGCGGCTGCGTATTCCGGACACGCTGCCCGTATGCCATGGATATCTGCGCGGAACAAAAGCCGGCATGGAAAGAAGTTGAACAAGATCATTATGTCGCCTGTCATTTACATGATCCAGCAGTTATCGAAAACAGCCAGTCCCCAGTCATCAACATGCGGACAAGGTCATAAAAGATGTGCTGCCCAATTGGTGTGGATTTTTCGCGGGGTGGGTGGCGGACAGGTCAGATATTTTGCCAGACAAAAAACGCTCGGGCAACAAGCTCCGGGCGTTTAGCGTTGTTTTATTTAACAAACGACAACTGGTTGATGCTTGTCCCCGTCCGGTCGATACTCGGCCCAAACTGGTTGATACTTGTCCCCGTCCGGTCGATACTCTGCCCAAACTGGTTGATTCTTGCCCCAGACCGGTCGATACTCGGCCCAAACTGGTTGATTCTAGCCCTGGATCGGTCGATATTCGCCCTTAATTGGTTGATTCTTGCCCCAGACCGGTCGATACTCTGCCCAAACTGGTCGATTCTTGCCCTTAATCGGTTGATATCCACCCCAAACCGGTTGATACACCACCCTCAAAATGAAAAATCCACCATCCACCAGCAGGAACTACTCCCCGCTTTACCGAATCCTTTATTAATCTTTTCATATTTATGGTTCTATTAGTTTCGCAAACTGTATAAATTTAATAGCAGGAATGCTAGAAGATGAAGCTATCCGATCAGACAATCATAATTCCTTAGCGAGGGAGGCAGTTCATGAAGAAAAAACCAATCGTTCCGAAAGCCTTGAAGAAAAAGAAGTCGAAGAAAAGTCAGTCGAAAAGTGAAAAGCTGCAGCTGCTTCAGAAAAATAAACAGCCGCTATCGCTCGGCAAGTTAGCTTTACCATGGAAACGCCGGCCGTCGTGTTCCTGGTGAGCTTGTTGACCATCATTTTAATCGTTCCGTCCGCTGTGGTTGTCCCATTCATGTCTGATAACAGCAGTAAAGGGGAGGCGGTGGAAAAGGCTGCAGCTGATACGAAGATTGCGATGGGGGAGTCGCCATTTTCGGTGGAGGTGGCGCGGGCGAGCACGGATAAGGTGGAAAATGTTCCGCTGGAGACGTATGTTTCCCGTGTCGTGGCATCCGAAGCCCCGGCGGAATTTGAAATGGAAGCATTAAAGGCGCAGGCCCTGGCCGCCCGAACATATATCGTTAACCAACTGCTTCATCAGGAGAATAAGGACGCGCCGGATGTGACCGACACGACTGGTGACCAAGTTTATCATAATGAAGAGGAACTGCGGGAAACAATGGGAAGTGACTATAATAAAGAAATGAACAAGATTAAAAGGCTGTCAAAGCAACGAAAGGCGAAATTTTGACATATGAGAACACGCCGATCACGCCAGCTTATTTTTCCACGAGCAATGGCTACACCGAGGATTCTGAGGACTACTGGAAGAATAAGGTTCCATATTTGCGCAGTGTGAAAAGCCCTTGGGATAAAAACACACCTAAATTTATGGATCAGCAAATATTTGCCCTGCAGGAAGTGGAAAAGAAACTGGGAACCGACCTGCCAAGCATTGAACAGCTCTCGATGGAAATTGCCCGGACGGACAGCAACCGTGTCAGTAAGCTGACCATTGGCAGCGATACGTATTCGGGCAGGGAAGTGCGCGAGGCGCTCGAGCTCCGTTCTAGTGATTTTTCCATTGAGAAAAAGAATAACCATCTTATTTTCACAACGAAAGGATTCGGGCACGGCATCGGCATGAGCCAATACGGTGCAAACGGCATGGCCAAAGAAGGCAAATCATATGAAAAATTGTCAAACATTACTATCAAGGTGTCAAAATCAGCACCGTCAATGACGCCGTACCAACCCTTGTATCCAAATAAGAGCGGGAAGCGAGGTTCGCCGCCCCAGCGGGTCATGGGGTTCCTCGCCCACCTTGTCCCGGAACTGCGGCTGCACGGTTTTCGTCCCACGAAACGCGTCTGCAAGGATTCCGGGAATTTTCACCCTGGAACGTGAACAGCTGCCGCGCCGATAACGCGTATTGCCTCATGCAAAATCAATACTTTCAAAGGGTACAGCCACGTCTGAAACCCTTACGTTTCCCTGTTTGAGCAGAAAAATGCATCAAACAGGGATTATGAATAAAATGTATAGTTTTGATTTTGTGCTCAGAATGGTTGTTGAGGTGATGAGATATGAAAGAAGAAAACAACGGAACTCCAAAAAACAAATGGAGTCGCATTTTTCGGAAGAGTGGTTCTTTCCAGCAGTGTATCTGACGATTGCTGCGATGCTTCTGTCACTGGTCGTATGGTACCAGAATATTGGCAATCAGGTGGATGAGGCCCAGGATGAGGAAATCTCAGAAGACTATTCACCAATCGAGCATGATCAGGAAGCAAAGCCCGTCGTTGATCAGCAGGAAGTCATTCAGATGCCTGTTGAAAACAAGGATCAAGCAGAAATCGTAACTAAATACTATGACTATGACGCAGATCAAGAAGAGCAGGAGAATGCCCTTGTCGTCTTCAACAATCGCTACTACCAGAGCAAAGGCATTGACATCGCATCTGCTGATGGAGAAACGTTTGATGTGCAAGCGTCATTAAGTGGTACAGTTACGGAAGTCAAGGAAGACCCACTGCTTGGTAACGTCGTGACACTGACACACGAAAATGATGTGACAACGCATTATGCCAGTCTCGGCGAAGTAGATGTATCTGCTGACGATGAGGTTGAGCAGGGCGATGTCCTTGGAACCGCCGGTGAGAACGTGTTTGGCAAAGACAACGGGACACATCTTCACTTTGAAATCAGAAAAGATGGGCAAGATGTTAATCCGGAAGAATTTTTCAACCAGCCGGTAAGTGCGCTTGACGAAGCATTGGCTGAAGAAGAAAAATCCGAAGACAACAGCTCGGAATCTGACGAAAATGCCGAAGAAGGCGAATCGGATGCCAGCAAGGAAGAAAACAGTGAATCCGAAGACCAAGTTTCTGATAAAAAGGATGAATCGGGCGAATCCGAAGACCCTACATCAGATGATAAGAGCGAATCGGATGGATCCAAAGACTCGGAATCTGATGAAAAGAGCCAATCAGATAAATCCGAAGACCCAGCATCTGAAGAAAAGAGCGAATCCGACGAATCGGATGCGTCAGCCGGTGACAAATCGACTGAGGATGCGAACAACAACGATAGCAAAGAATCATCAGATAGCGAAACAAACAACGAATAACGCAAGCAACCAACAGCCCTAGCCTCCCCCGCTAGGGCTGTTTTTATGCCAGGGCGCGGGACAGGCTTTTTGTCCCAGCCCCCTCTGCGGTGCTGTGTCTGGCTAAAGTCCAGTTTTCCAATCCGCCCCAGCCCGACCTGTCAAAAGCGGGCAGCTCGTCCGTCCGGATTCGCTCTTATCCATAGCTTATCAAAGCACGAGCGCTCCGTCCAATTCGCTTGTAATTAATGATGTGCAGCACTCTCGCCTTCCCTTCCATGACGCCTCTGGAATTGACGACTCCTTCATGCACGCTGGCTATTTTTTCTGCGGCAGCCCAGAAAATAATTTAAAAATTTACTCCGATCTATTACATTTTTCTGAATAATGTGGTACTATTAGTGTACGCAGTCGATTTTGCACGAAGATGGTTGAATGTTGTCAGTCAGTTCATTCAACCAATCCGTTCACACCACTTTTTCATGGAGAAAGGGGGGCAATGTCCATGCACTATCCAGGGGCGGGTGCCATGAATAACGTAATTCCGAGTATAGCAGCCAGTAACCAGATGACCCTTGAGCAAGTGATGTTGGCGCTGCGGCAAGACCATGACGAAAGGACTGCACAGCAGCTGACAAGGAAATATTGCCTTCAGACCACTTCGGATGAAATAAAGAAAAAAGGCATGGAATTTTTATACATGAACGGGTACTATCACGATTTGCAGCAGCTAATCGGGATCAACAACAATTCTGAGTATCTGTCGAACCGGAATTGGGCATCTGTCTATCAGTTGGCACTCGACCGGAAACAGGAGAAGTATTCGCCTGAAGAAATCCTTCGCCGTGCAAACGGACTGCAGACTGATGAGCCCGAGCTGAAGGCGTTGCTTGAGTTCATCAAAATCACCATTCATTACGGTAGAAATAGGTATGGCGAGTTTGGGAATTTTTGGAAAGGCAGCAAAAACTATTTGACAAAATAGAGGACAGATTCCTTCTATCCTTTTTTCACGTCCGGTTAAACCAAAACCTTTTCGTGTATTACCTTGTCCGCAATGAAGTGATTATTGCCAGGAAATATGCATTTCAGGCTTTGAATCAAGTGACCAACCCGATGACAAAAATAAGCCTGCATGTCAATTTGGGATTATCGTATGTTTATGAAACGTACGAACAGGGTATGTACCATTTGCGTAAGGCACTTGAAATTGCCCAAGCGGAAAATATGAGCTCGCTGGTTGAATTAATTGAACAGCGGAATATTCCTTTTCTGTCGGCGCACTTTGGCAGGGTTGATGGCATCACAACAACAGACAAAAGCGAACAAGCCCACATTGCGATAGCCAAGGGGAACTACGCCAAAGCAGAGGCGATTTTAAGTGACATTGATATGAACAGCCCGTTCAGACTGTACTACCTGGGGATGGCGAAGCAGAGTAAAGACATCCTTCTTCAGTCGTACAGCTACTTCATCGAAAAACGAAGCGATTACTTCTTCAGCAGATTGCCACTCAACGCGCTTCAAAAACTGGGCTGATACCAACCACCATGAATCGGGATAAAGACAGAAACCCACACATAACGTTTTCCATTACAACAAAATAAGGCGCGGCTTTCATGTTAAATTGGGATGAAAGGGGACATTTATGATGAAAAAATTACTTATAACTTTAGGTGTTATGGCAACTTTACTTTTCAGCATTTCAGGATTTAATGCAACGGATATGGCAGCCCTGCCTAGTATCGAACCAATGGTTGATCCGGGACTGGGTGATCTGGACTAACATCAGCCTGCTCCAGCCAATGTTCCAGCAAGAACCCCAACAGAAGATGAAGGATGCAGGATGGATTATTTTCGTGTACGAGCCCGCCGCCTTATTATTTTTTGCCCATTGATGGAAAATTATTACAGTATTACAAGTGCCGGCAATGTCCGCTAAAACCGCAAAAATACTGCATGTCCGTGACTTCAAAAGACGGAATTTAATCATAATCCCCGCCCAAACGTAATAAAATGGTACAAATCAAGATTCAGAAAAGTCTGAGGTGAGAGCTTGTGTAGCTTTCCTTCCAACAACTATACTTTTGTACCTAATACATACCAACTTCATAGTAAGCTTCCTTTCCTATTCTGATTAATTGTGAAATCACAGCCACAGCTGCACACAGTACCCATTGCCAGAAGATGAGTGAAGCGTGACAATGTATCACCTTGTCTCAACCCACACCTCGGAAATATCCAACTTAGGGAGGCGAACGGTGTGCACGATTACATCAAAGAAAGGACTATCAAGATAGGGAGATATGTCGTGGAGACGAGGAAAACCGTCCGATTGATAGCAAAAGAATTCGGAGTTTCCAAAAGCACAGTCCACAAAGATTTAACGGAACGGCTGCCGGAAATCAGTCCGGAGCTATACAACCAAGTCAAAAACGTACTCAACTACAACAAATCCATACGCCATCTCCGCGGAGGCGAAGCAACCCGGAATAAATACAGGGATGACGAAGAAGAAGCGGAAGAAGCAGCCGCCAAACCAGTGGGATGATCGGTCACTTCCTTGTCTAAACATGTCCGAAAGAAGAATCTCCATTATTAAAAATGCGAGTTCAAAAAGGGGGTTGAAAAGGGCCGGTCGGCTAAGGTCGTCACGTCTTGTCGGGGGCCTGCATTAGTACATCCTGTGCGTCGAACGTTCCAGGCGGCACAACAGCCGAGTGGTAGATTTCCATAGGATTTGATGACCCCGACAGTTCGCGATTGATTGTGTCGGTATTTAGTCGAAGGGTCCCCTGTCGTAGTGTCATTTTTTACCGGACTTTTTGAACAACCTCTTAAAGGAGGTGGTGCAACACCCGAGATTAGCGACCAAAGAGCTGCATTTCACTCCTGAAAAATTAGCGGTAGCAAAAACTCAGCCTTATGGAGGCTGGGTTTTTGCGTGTGGGTGCAGTGTTGGCGGGTATGGCATAAGGTAGCCCGGGACTGTTGGAGTCGGGTATCAATGGTTCAGGAGCGGTATCAACCGATCGGGAGTGAGAATCGACCAATCGGCGGCGCAGGTGAGAATCGACCGATTGCAAGTAGGAATCAACCGTTTCCGGGTAAGAATCAACCGAAAAGGTGGGAGAATCACCCGTTGTGATCGAGGAATCGACCGTTCAGGATAAGAATCAACCGATTTCGGGCAAGAATCGACCGTCCAGGATGAGAATCAACCGTTTCCAGGCAAGAATCGACCGTTCAGGATAAGAATCAACCATTTCCGGGTAAGAATTGACTAAACAAGCGGGCATATTAACCGGTCGGAGGTAAGAATTAACCGGATCACCGTAAGAATCACAACCGTTTAAGGTCAGTTATCAATCGGTATGGTATGGTAGGCGGTCCACTTTCCTCCATTAGTGAGAAAAGTCGGTTGGACCGCTCCGTACATCAACCTTTTACGCGAGGACACCCCCCGTTGGTTTAACATATCATCACAAGCACTTCAGTTAGTCCAGGCTCAGTTTTGCAAAATGATGCTGAAAATTGACCGGAACCTTGGAATTTTGAGGAAAACTTTGGATAGATGGTGAATAATATATCCTACCACGATTATTTCCAGATTTTCGGAGGTTCATCGAATTAAGAAAGTTGTAGGCCATTCGCGGCGAGTCAATCTGCAGCAGGTTGCGGCATTCCTTGTTTGTGATGGTCTGCTGATGAAGGAGAAAATGGTCCAGAATGGTACGTTCATGGGCTTTCGGATTAATAGACGAGCATTTCGGGCATTTCCAGTTTTTGTTTAGACGTTGTATCGGGGCATAACCGCATTGTTGGCATGGGGTGCCTTTGATCAAATGACGGTCGCTGACGCCGTGCTTTGCTAACACGTCTGTCCATAAGGGGATATCCTTAGCTTTTAGAGTGTGGCACAATTTTTTCAGCTGTGCGTTTGTCAGTATATTGTCCGGATGGTTGTTACTCAGCCGAGTCAGGTGCTGGTGCAGGCTTTCGCGGTGAATGATTTGGTTGTACACGTCCGGATCTTCCCTGACATTTTCAATGATTGTTGACGGATAGGCAATGACAACAAGCCCCACAATGGGGATATTGAAAATTCCATGCATCGCCAGCCATTCCCGCAGCTGCGTTTTTTGCGCCTCCGCTTGCAGGATTGGGTCCTTGTGGGATATGATCTTTCCGTCAATTTCTTGTATCATCTGTTTTAACTTGGAATCATACTTGAGGGTTCCTTGCTGATTTTTAATTTCAAGAATGTAAATCAAACGTCGTGTCAGGATTAGTGTATCAATTTGGAAGTGAAATGGGGGGATTTTCCAGCCGGATGCCTTGAAAAACGTAGAAACCTTTTTGCGGGAAGGTGGAAAGCTTATAGTCAACATTCCGTTCGCCATCGTAACCGGCCTTTTCCCGTTTGTATTCTGAAACGATGGCCTCATGATGACGGTAATTCGCTAAAAGCTGCCTGAACAGTGCCTCATAGGCAAGCAGAGCATGGGGCTTACTTCTCGGTTTTGCAACGGTTGGGCTCAAATGTGAATCACTCCTATTATAAAAATTTCTTGTGCTCAAATTAACTATTCGACACTTTCATACAAATTCCTGCTGGTGAAAGCAAATAATTAAAAGTTTTTTCGTGTCGGCGGGGGAAACGTAGAGATAGCCTGGTATCGAGGTGTGGATCCCGAATGGTGCACGGATTTTGGAGGTGGATATCGACTGAACAGGTCCAAGAATGACCCCATCGGAAGAGAAATCGACCGTTTTCGGTGAGGAATCAACCGGTCTGGTGCAAGAATCGACCGTTCGGAGCCAAGAATCGACCCGTCGGAAGAGAAATCGACCGTTTTCGGTGAAGG
>BBCA01000079.1 GCA_001311805.1 Lentibacillus juripiscarius JCM 12147
ATTTTTTAAGCTGTATTTGCGGAGCTTGCTGTCAATTTTCTTTTGTTGTCTACTTCCCTTGCTGAATTTATTAATAACTTGAAAAATAATTTCTCCCCAAATACCTGCTGTACCGCGGAATCCCAGTTGAAATCCCATTTGTTCATTTTCCGTAAGTGGCAGTTGCGTGTTTTCCTCAAACTCTTTTTTAAAGTCTTCCTGAATTATAATATGAGATTCTTTATTCTTTAACGCGGAAAGCAATTCTTCAGCGTTATTGGCTGTAAAGTAACCATCTTTCTCTTCCAATTCCAACAAATGACCCCCCTTAAAAACAGTAATATCCTAATTCAATTTTAACACAACCTATTCAGAAAAATGACTCATTAGATGAAAAATGGGCGCTGATCTTAATCGAACGGTGCCTGGCACTGTTCGCTACATGAGAACGCACTATTCAATCTAGCTCTCCCGATGTTCTGCAACTCCATCCTTTAAGCCTTGCGCTGTCAATGTGTCTGCCGATAACATCTCTTCCGGTGTGCCTTCAAATATCATATGTCCACCTTGTTTTCCTCCGCCTGGACCTAATTCGATGACCCAGTCGCTCGCTGCTATAAAGTCCGGATTGTGTTCGATAATGATAACGGAATTGCCTCTGTTGACAAGGCTTTGAAATACGTCTAAGAGTTTTCCATTATCTTTTATGTGCAGTCCTAAGGATGGTTCATCTAATATGTAAATTTGTCCTTCTTTTTGTAAGTGGCTTGCCAGTTTTAGACGCTGAACTTCTCCGCCGCTGAGAGAACTTGTCGTCTGTCCTAAGGTTAGATACCCTAATCCTGCGTCTTTTAGCGTATTCATTCTTTTTATGATCTTGGGCATGTTAAAGTCGTTCATAGCCTCGTCTATCGTTAACTCTAAAATCTCCGCTATATTTTTACCGCGATAGCGATATGACAATGCTTCGTCTGAATATCTCATGCCGTAACATGCCTCACAGCGAATAGTCACCGGATCTGCAAATGCGACGTCAGGGGTCGTGACGCCTTTTCCTTTGCAGTAAGGACATGCGCCCAAGGAGTTAAAGCTAAACAAACCCGCTGGTTGTCCTGTCTCTTTTGAAAATATGGTGCGGATATCATCCATGATGCCCATATATGTCGCGAGTGTCGAACGGCTGGAGATGCCTATACTGCCTTGACCTACCATGATGGTTTCTGGATAACTTTCTGGGAAGGCTTCCAACATTAAGGAGCTTTTACCTGAACCAGAGACACCACATATAGAGACTAAGACATGTTTAGGAATATTGACGCTTATTTCTTTTAAGTTGTTATGACTTGCTCTGTTTATTGTAAAATAACTTTCTATTTCCCTTGGATGTTTGTTTATTTTCAGCTCGTGGTTGAGGGTTGTTGCAGCCTTAGAGTTTTTTAATCCTTCCAGCTTTCCCTGATAGACAACTTCTCCTCCATTGACACCTGCTCCCGGGCCCATCTCTATTATTTCATCTGCTGCTTTTATGACCGACAGATCGTGCTCAATGACCATTACGGTATTATGGTGATCTTTTATACTTTTTAGCATCTGTATTAACATATCTACTTCTTCTGGATGGAGTCCTGCACTTGGTTCGTCGAAAATGTATGTGATATTGTTTAGACTGCTCCCTAAATGACGAGCGATTTTCACCCTTTGAGCTTCACCGCCGGGCAGGGTACCCATTTTTCTTGATAGGCTTAAATATCCTAATCCTAATTCAACTAGTTGTTTTATATGTGGGATTGCCTGTAGTGCTATAGATTCGCCGATAGGATCTTTTATTTTAGTTAGTTCTTCCAGTAATTCTGTAAGTTCTAATTGATCGTATTCTGCAATATTTAAGCCATTTATTTTACATTCCAACACTTTTGGATTCAGGCCTGAACCCTGGCAGGTCGGGCATAAAGAATGTGTGGATACTGCTAAGACGTCATCTTGAGATACTTGTTTTAACTTTGAGATATCTCTATTTATATAAAGGCGCGTAAATCTGGGCAATAACCCATCCCACTCATGATCTTGAGGTCCATGTTTGGTATGAAACGGTGCAAAGACTCTTTCGCCTTCCGGAGGACCATATATTAATAGGCTAAAACTTTCTTCGGAATAGTCTTTTATCGGTTTATCCGGATCGAATAGTCCGCCAGTCATCATCCATCTGCCTTGCCAACCTGAAGGTGATAATGGTTTAAACTTCACTGCATAATCTCGAAGTGACTTGTCGTAATCAATAAACTTATTTAGATTTGGGGCAATTACCTCCCCATATCCACCACACTCTGGACATCTACCAAAGGAACTTTGGCTCGAAAAATCGGTAGCAGAATCGATTGATGGATTACCTATTCGTGAGAACAAAAGTCTAATCAATGGATTTATACATATAGGTGCCAACTGTTGAGCGGGAATTGCCTACTGCAGGTCTTTGCTCTACTACTACAACCGGGCTTAAATTTTGCATAAGATCGGCATGGGGTCTTTCGTATCTTGGCATTTGATTTCTGACATAGAGAGGATAATTCAAAGTCATTTGCCTTCTGCTTTCTGTTGCTAATGTATCAAAACAACTGAGCTCTTTCCCGAGCCTGAAAGACCAGTAAAAACATTGATTTTTTCTTTTGGTATGTTTACATCTACATTTTTTTAAATTATTTTCTTTAAGTCCTCTTAAAATGATTTCATCTTTTATTTCTGACACTTTATCTTCCTTTCTGATTTTATCTACTCATTAATACAAAGAATAACCAAATCCTTGTAAAAAATCAAGGACACGTGGTGTGAATAACACCTAATCTGAGTGTATGCATAACATACTAAAGAGTAATAATTAACGCTGAGGAGGAATCGTTATGTATAATTATTGGGGTCCAATTGGGTATGCGAACTGGCCAAATCAAGGATATAGTTATAGACAAAATTGGAATCGCCAAATTAACATTATAGAAGGGATAAATATAGCCGTACAGCAGGTTCCTGGGGATGTAGTTAGTGCAGAATTGGATACAAAGAACGGTATGCAAGTTTATGAGGTGGAAATCGTAACTCAACAAGGTGTGAAATATGAAGTGGATGTCGATCGTAATACAGGTAGGATTCTGGATATCAATCTTGACTAATAACAATATAAAAAAAACTGCTGTAATTCTATATAGCGGTTTTTTTATTCATGGCAACTTAAACAAAACTATTTTAAAAATGGGATGTCTTGAAAGAGTGAAAAGGACAGGACTAGTGTTAATAAGGAACCTGTAGACATTAAAGTTATTGTTTTTCGCCAGTTTATTTCCTTTGAAGGTTTTACAGTCTCACGGGATACCGCAATCCAGATAAGCATTGTTGCTACGGAAATTAAAAACATATTCGACACCCTTTTCATTTTTAATGGCCCGTTCGTATTGTTGAAGAAACTAACAATAAGAGAAAAAACACCGCCAGATCCAAAAGCCAAACGGTGCTTATCCTTATCTCATCCCCCGCTCACAGGCGGAATAAAACGCAACGACATCCCCGCTCTTCACCACAGTGTCTTCCTGTGAATATTCTTCATTGACCGCGATCATCGCATAATCCAGATTGTTCAGTTCATACGTCGATGACAATCTGGATTTCAGTTCACTCACAGATACGCCATCCGCTTCCACTGTAACCTTATCGCGCCCAGCCGATTCCTGCAGTTCGGCAAAAACAGGACATTAATCATCACGCATCTCCTCCTCGGAAGGAATTTGGCATCATATGATGTATTTTCTTTCTGGTCGCCGATCCATTTTGTGCCGTCTTCCCAATGCTCTTTTTTCCAGATTGGAACGATTTCTTTGATCCGTTCGATGGCGTAGCGGCTCGCATCAAATGCATCAGCACGGTGCGGGGTTGATACTGCAATGGCAACTGCTATGTCCGTTATTTCCAGCCGTCCAATCCTATGGACAATAGCAATATCGGCATTGCCCCATTTTCCTGTATCTCCGAACCAATTTGTGCCAGCTTCTTTTCAGCCATCGGGACATAGGCCTGATACTCGAGAAAAAGTGTCCGCTTGCCTTTCGTAAACTCACGGACAGTGCCAATAACGTGTTCACAGCTCCTGCTTCATTGCGGGTAACTTTCCCAATACAGTCTGCCGGATCAATCGGCTCTTCCGTTATCCAATAGTTTTTGTCCATCATAAATCCCTTCTTATGCAATCAGCGAGTGCCGGTATGTTCGTTTCCAGGCTATTCATGTCGAACACAGGAATGTCTAAATTAACCGCCATTTTCGCATCCCATGTTCCTACGGCTATTATAGCTGATAACTCCTGCAAAAGCGATAGGTCCGCTTCATTCTTAATAAGCACTATTTTAGGGTATGCCGCCTGTTTATAGCCTTCCACCATTAACAAATCAAGGGGAAATCGGCGGTACATTTGAATCAGTTCATCCAGTTCCAGTGGCATGGAGATTGTCAGCTGTGTGGTATTCTCTCCTTGGACACCACTGATGACGGATCCAGATTCGAGATGTCCCTGGCTGTCTGTTCCTTCCACCATATCTGGCTCGCCACCATGACCATGGTGCTTCAGGGACCCAACTTTCAGGTTTTCTTTGGAAAAGTACCGGATTAATTCGTTCATAACGGAGGTCTTTCCGGAATTCTTATAGCCAGTAACCTGACAAACCAGCATTCAATACCCTCTTCCTTCGTTTAAGGTCAACCATAATTTATAATTTCCATTGTTACAAAAAAAGGCCGATCCACTGTTACATGAATCAACCTTCCTGTAAATCCTGCCGTCATCAATCCGGAATGCCAAGTGCAATTTTTGCATAACGTGACATTTTATCTTTATCCCAAGGCGGATCCCAGACAATGTTGACATCAATTTCTTTAATTTCAGGAATATCGGAAAGTGACCGGCGGACGTCTTGCTCGATATGGCCGGCCAGTGGGCAGCCCATTGCGGTCAGTGTCATTGTAACGGTACAGAGGCCTTCGTCATTCAGGTCGACATTATAAATCAATCCGAGATTCACAATGTCAATTCCCAGTTCAGGGTCAATGACATTCTCCAGGCCGCCAATGATGTTTTCCTTCAGCGCCTCATCCATGAATAACCCTCCTTCAATTGTTCCTGCCTTTATTTAAACATAAACAAGTACATTTTTAAATGATTTGCATCACACGTCAGCCAATTTTCACAAGTGTAATAGAGCCTGCTACAAGTACTCTTCAAACCATTTTACTGTCTCCAGTATAGCATGGCGGCTCACCTTGTGTCCGCGATTTGATTCTTTAATGAAGCGAATTTTTTCCGGATTTGCATAATGTTGCCGTGCTTCATCATAAAATGTATACGAGTGATCGAACGGCACGACGGCATCACTATCCCCATGCCAGAACAGTACTGGACGTTGATTCAATTTATCCATGTGTTCGGACAAGTCATAACGCTTGAGCTGTTCGTACAGCTGTTCAATCATGTTATCGCTCACCGGCAGATCGCCTTCTTTTCGGAAGCTGTCCACCAACGTTTGGCATAGGTCGTAATCTTCGGAGACCCCATCAGGACCCCTGCTGTTTGAATCCATGGATACTCCGTCAAAGCCGCAGCAGTCGTGATACCGCCCATGCTTGTCCCGGCAACACCAAACCGACCGTCCTGCAGAAGGCCTTTTTCTTCTAGTGCTTCCTTGATGCTTTTCAGTTCCTGGATATTCTGCATAACAATGTTCCAAAAAGAAATTTGCTTTTGCTTGGTGGAAATTTCCGTTTCCCGCTCCCCATGGTACATGCTGTCAGGAAGGATAACCCGGTAGCCTTTGGCGGCCATCAAGTATGCAAGCGGCAAATTATGTTCTTTGGCACTGGTAAAACCGTGAAAGTATGTAAGTACCGGCAGCGCTTCTTGTTCTTGTGCCTGGTCGGCAACGATTAAACTGGGAATAGATGCCAATGTTGTGTTCTGTATCCCGATCATGATTTTTCCCTTCTTTCTGTTGGCTGTTCCCCATCATCATAATATGAAGTTTTTTGTAAAATGCAAACGTATCCTTTACATATTACAGTAAGCCTTATAAAGTGAAACGTCAATCAGTGGGAGTTTTTATCTCCCACTGATTGTTAGTTGAACGAATCAGGAATTTACGGGCTGTTTATCCCCCACCTTCACGTTTCTGTCTTTCTGATTGTATAGAGGTGGGGGTTTTACAGCCCGTTAATGCGTGGTAAACTAAAGAGCATACGAGGTGAAAAATAATGGAAATAAAACAGCATTTAATCGCAGTGGATTTGGATGGCACGTTGCTGACGGATGATAAAACCATCAGCGAACGAAACAAACGGACGCTTCAAAAAGCTATAGAAGACGGTCACATCGTCGTCATTGCCACCGGACGACCGCACCGCGCCAGCATTGATTATTACTATGAACTTGGGCTGAACACACCGATGGTCAATTTCAATGGGGCGCTGATCCACCACCCAACAGATGACAAATGGGATGTGCTGCACAATCCAATGCCAATAAGGACTGCGCAAAAGATCATCAGTGCCTGCTATGATCTGACGGTTCATAATATTGTGGCAGAAGTGATGGACAATGTTTACTTAGATCGGTATGATGAGCAAATCATCGACATATTTCAAGCAACTCGCCAGGACTCCCCATTCACCATCGGCAGCTTGAAAAACAAACTGGAGGATGATCCGACATCACTGCTAATCCACCCGAAAAAAGAAAATATTCAATCCATCCGGACGCACTTGGATGATTACCACGCAGAACTGATTGAACACCGGAAATGGGGCGCGCCGTGGAATATTATCGAAATCGTTAAGAAGGGGCTCAACAAAGCAGTCGGTCTTGAAAAAGTCGCTTATTATTATCATATCCCAAAAGATCGGATTATTGCATTTGGCGATGAAGACAATGACCTTGAAATGCTTGGTTATGCCGGTACCGGTGTAGCTATGGGCAATGCGATTGATGAATTAAAAGCCGTTGCCAAACATGTGACTGACACAAATGAGCAAGATGGGATCAGCCTTTTTCTTGAGGATTATTTAAAACTCCAGCCGAAAACCATCTAAATTTTTCCTGACATAGCTGACGACAATCAGGTCAAACTACAAATGAACGCTTCCAAAGGCGTTCACTTCATTATAGGCTGCAGTTCCATCAATGCAGGATTCTGCCGGATCCATGAAATCCATGAGACCCGGTAAGGCATTCCGCGGGGGGAGTTACCGATGGGAAAGCATAGTAAATCAAGACGCTTCAGCCAGAACAGTGAAGACTCTGTCAGACAACATGCTGAACGATTCCCGTACAAAATGCGTTATTCAGAAGCCGAACGTGAACGGGAGAAATCGGACAGCAATCCAATGGGAGGGTTTTAAATGCAACAGCAAAACAACATGATGCAGCGGGCCCGAGAAGCAGTCAATGCTCTGGCAAACAATAAAGCCAATGCGAACCAGCAGGAAAAGCAGGCGGCACAAAACGCTATCCAGGCTGCGAAAAACCAGGCATCCTCTGAAGAACAGCAGCAGCTACAACAGCTTGAACAGCAATTGCAGCAAAAAACCAATTGCAATAACCTCCACAACATTTGCTGAGCTTGAACAAATCAAAAAAATGCACGGTGGGTTACGGATTCTGCGCACATCATTAGGATGAAGCGGGGATTATAACACACACGAGCATCACCCTTATTCACCTTTGTCGAATAAGGGTGTTGTTTTCTTTTCTTTTTGTCCGTTTTATGCTATGATAAAAATCAAGTATGGATAATGATGGAGGGAATGAACATGGGAGTAAGAGCGGAGTCTACACCGAACCCAAATGCGCTTAAATTCACAACGGACAGCCTTATTTTTCAAGGTGAAAGCAGCATTTCGGTTATGCCCGGAGATACAAGTGAACATGCCATTTTAAATGACCTAATGGAACTGAACGGTGTCGATAACGTCTTTGGCTATCAGAACTTTATTACAGTAAATAAAGGTTTTGATGTGGAATGGGACGAGGTTCAGCCACAGGTAATGGAAGTTTTTGAAAAATACGGGTACTAAGACACAGAAACCTGTTAATGGATACATAAAGACAGCAGTACACAGACTGCTGTCTTTTTTCGTTCTCTTGCATCCCTCACTCCAGTGAACTCAGGTCGACAGGGACGTGATTCTTATCCATTTTTTCCCCACTGTCATTTTTGCCATACAATATGACAATCGGGACTTCCTCTGTATTTTTATCTTTTCGTTAAGTTCCAGTCCAATCGAAAAAGACGCCCATCCCTGTTCATTCTTTTCCAGTTCAATCTGGTTGTCATCCACCAGTACATTATCTCCCTGTTTGAAGGTGAAATAAATGTTGTTCGCATCTGTTTGTGCCTCGCCGGACAGCTGAATCGTATCTTCCTCCACTGTTACGTCCATTTTTCTGAATGTAACCGTCGTTGTGTCTTCTGCCTGCTCGTTCTGGTTTTGTGCATTGTCTGTTTCTTTTTCTTCAACCGATTCATCCGCATTGCTGCATGCCGTCAGTACAATGGCTGCAAACGCGATAAACGCCCACTTTCGCATCATTGATTACTCCTTTTATTTGTTCTAAAAGACTGTTGATTTTGCTTCGCTCTAAAGAATTCCTGCTTAACAATTTATAAACTGCGACGTAGATTGAAAAGATGGTTGGACCACCGTTCCAGAAATACACTTCGCTTTCACCACTCCGGGTACAAGCGCGACATCTGCTCAAACTCACGTTGTTCGTTTTCGCAGTGTCTTCTTTGCCGCTAAGCTCGCGATGAGCCTCCTCGTGAGAAAACCACTCACTGCGGGGTCTCATCGTCTTCGCTTTCCCGCAGGAGTCTACGTGCATTTCCTTCACTATGTTGCGCCATTGCTTGAAATGGGCAAAAAGTAATAAGTAAACGTTAATCAGAACACCACTACCAGCGTAGGCAAAATACGTAGACTCCTGCGGGAACAGCACGTGTCTAGACCTGAGCAGCGGCGGTTTTCCGCCACGGAGGCTGAAGCCGTGCCCGCGGTAAAGAAGACACTGCGAAAAGCAAGATGAGCAGATGTCGCGCTTATGCCCTGTGGGTGAAAGCGAAGTATTCTGCCGGAGCGAAATCCAAGCACTCAATCATCACTAAAACTACGTCGCGAAAGTGATCTTTACTTCGTCGCAGTTATATCACCTCTGAAGTTTACGAAAACATCCTGATATTCTTAATCCCGCCGGAAGAATCCGAATATACCCGTTGTCTGCACAATATTGGTGAACGCGTTCGGATCAACCTCGCCAATAATCCGTTCCAGATCATACAATTCATACCTTGTGACAACAAGGTACATCATGTTTTTATCCTCTCGTGAGTATGCACCTTTGGCCGGAAGAATAGTGATTCCGCGGACCATTGTATCATGGATTGCTTTCTGCAACTCTTCCGCCTTATGTGTAATAATCATTGCGGTCACTTTTTCATGCCGTGTATGGAGCGCATCAATGACGCGTGTCGTGACATACAGTGTCAGCAATGTATACAATGCGTTTTCCGGCTCATACAAGATACCCGCCATGGCAATAATGATTGCATTGAGCGTCAAAAAATAGGTGCCGATCGGCTTGTCTTTCATGCGGGATAATACCATCGCCACAATGTCCATCCCACCGGTTGAGGCACCATG
>BBCA01000080.1 GCA_001311805.1 Lentibacillus juripiscarius JCM 12147
GTGTCGCTTGAATAACGCTCTTATTTAGTTTTTAGGGTGTAACTTTTTAAAATTTACCCTTGATTTTTTCTAAAAACCTTTATAATGTTTATTGGCACGAAGAAATCAGCCGATCACTTGGTTACGGAAGTGGCTTTGATTACTCACTTAACCTTGCGGATGGCAAAACCATTAACAAATTCAGGTCTGGCAGCAATAGCGGAGAGGACACACCTGTTCCCATGCCGAACACAGCAGTTAAGCTCTCCAGCGCCGATGGTAGTTGGGGCCTTGCCCCTGCGAGAGTAGGACGCCGCCAGGCAAAACGAAAATCCAGTGTACGAATTCTTTCGTACACTGGATTTTTTTATGTACCGTGTTGTTGAATGGAATGGAAGATGTGAGATTCGAATAGCTGTCTGCGGGACAGATATCTTTTTGCTTCTGTCGGAAATAATAGGTGTGACGCGAGCCAAAAAGGCCTCGAAGACCGCTTCTCGAAACCCAAACGAGGATCTACCGATAAAAAGGGTCTTGAGACCGCTTCTCGAAACCCAAACGAGGATATCTACCATTTAAAAAGGTCTTGAGACCGCTTCTCGAAACCCAAATGAGGATATCTACCGTTAAAAAAAGGTCCCGAGAGTGCTTCTCGAAACCCAAATAAGGATATCTACCGTCAAAAATGGTCCCGAGCGTGCTTCTCTCGTCAAAAATGAGGGCAGCGAACGTCGGGTCTTGAGAATACTTCTAGCTGCCAAGACAGAATTCAGGTAGCAAAGAAAGCATTTAAAGACCGGATATCTTTGCGCAGATGTAACCTCCCCTTCCCATGCTGCTCGGCTGGGAATTTTTCCGGCAGTGAGGCAAGACAGCCCTCCTTTCCATGCCGATTAGCCAGGAAGGGGGGAAGTTTTAATTCAAAAATAAATAGGTCTCATTTGCTGAGAGGTAATGTCAAATATAGAAGGTTCCAAAAAATGGCGTATTCGGCCATCCCGTTGTCAAATTGTGTGTATCAAAAGAGCATTATAAACTAAAAAGGATTGCACAGAACAAGGGAATGGATTATTCGTATGAGTTGTAGTGGTTGGCGACATGCATCCAATCTTCTACAAATAATGGCCACAGGTTAGGGCGGCGTCTTGCTGCTAGTGGGTGGTACCCCACTGCTGTTCGATACCCTTTTACATAGTGTGTGGACCCACGTAAAGTTTTCACATCGGAATCAGGATCTTGGAAAAACGATTGGACTGCTGTGTTTCCTAAGCAAAAGATAAAGGCGGGCTGTTTGACCTGTAGCTGGTGCTGAAGGTGAATCATACAGGTTTGACGGGCCTTTTTCTTTATTGTAGGCTCGCACAGGTTTTCTTTTTAAAATGAAAGTCACATATATGTCTTTCATGCATAATTCTGCACGATTGGCAGCTTTCTGCAGTGTTTGTCTAGTCCCGCACACAAATGGATTTCCCTCGCGATCTTCACGAG
Organism: Lentibacillus juripiscarius JCM 12147; assembly: GCA_001311805.1. The sequence goes on from BBCA01000080.1 coordinate 1,468, forward strand.
CTCCTGGATTATCAAGAATTACCATGATGGGTGCATTAGGATTGCCTTCACCCCAGACCATACGTGATCCATGTTTGTCAAGGCCACATTCATTGCATGTTTGAAGGTGTTCAGGAGTTGGTTCTTCCGGCCACACAACAGGACAAAAGTCTGACATTGTATTCCACCTCCAATCCGTTTTTATACTGTTATTAGTATACCTTTCCCCAGATTATTTATTTAGATGAATTGACTCTTAGGATAATCGGTTGTTCCTCTAGCACAGGGCTTGTACTTTCTTTGGCACTGATAGATTAGGGACTAAGGGAATATCCAAATTCATGTTTTCACATAAATGGTATAGTATTGAAAACAAAGGCAGAATGAATTTGAGAAAAACATAGTTGGAAGAATTACTGGGGGGGAAACGAGAATGGTAATCAGAAAAGCCACGTCCAGCGAATTACAAATGATACAAGATCATTCAGAGATCGTAAAGAAGGAAGCGACCGTGGGAAATGTTGAAGCAAACAGGGAAAAAGTAATCCAAATGGTGTCCCAGATATTATCGGCTGGTGGGTATTATCTCGTCCATGCTGAAAATAATGAGGTCAAAGGCTGGATTGGTATTGGAAAGACTTTTAACTTTTTACTGGATGAAATGCACGGGATCATTCCGGAACTTTATGTTATTCCACGCTACCGCAAACAGGGAATTGCCGGTGAATTATGCAAGGAAGCGTGCAGACAGTTGAAAATAGAAGGTTATAAAAAAGTACAATTAAATGTGTTTAAAGGCAACCATGCAAAAAAACTATATGAGAAACTTGATTTTTATGAAGTGTCTTCATTAATGGAAAAAGAGCTATAGAGAAAGAGAGTGTTGGAGGCGAAAGCCGGTTATCCAATCGATGGATTACTGGCTTTTCCTGTGGTTCCATCCCAGGAGTGGCTCTCGGTTCATATGCACGTTACCGCTAGCTGATTCTGATGATTGTGGCAGCTTTGACCGATATTATCCATGGGGCAGATTTCGGTTTGCTAAAAGTTAGCTATCCGCTAAGTGCCCACGGTTCTCATTTTATTGTAATTTTCTTCATATTTCTGATAAAATTTCAGTATATTTAGTATTAAAAATTTGGATTGGAGAGGAGGATTTTTTAATGGCATCACGTTCCAAGTTCCAGGATCCGGGTCTCATTTTAACTGCTGTACTTGTTATTTATGCTGCATTTGTCTTTATCTGGTGGCCGACCGACGTCTATTGGCTCGGTGTATCGCTGGTTGGGTGGCTGATGTTTATCGGTTTGTTTTTTGGTTTTTGCTGGCAATTATTTATGCTGTATGGATTGAACAAATCGAAGGAACGAACGATTCGTAAAACCGATAGAAAGGAGATGACCGCATATGCAAGTGACGGAGTCTATTATTCTGCTGATTTACCTGATAGCTATGACGCTATTTGGAGTTTATTTCTATAGCCGGGCACGTCAGTCGGAGAATGATTACTTTACTGCCGGGCAAAGCATTAATACATTTGTTGGGGCTTTTGCTATTTTTGCTGCGGTTGCCAGCTCCAGTTCACTGATGGGGGCAGTGGGTTCAGGTGTTGCGATGGGTGTACCTTACTTTTTTACGTATGCTTTTGGTGTCATTGCCATTCTTCCATTTTCTATGTTTCTGGTTTCCGGACAGATTCGCAGGGCAGGTGTGAAAACGCTCCCGGAATACTTTAAACAGCGGTTTGGGAATTCCGTTCAAATGGTTGCGGCCGGGATTGTCGTTGTTGGCATGACGTTTTATATGGTCCCGCAGCTGACAGCGTCTGGCTTGATTGGTTCCCATGTGCTTGGGATAGATTATAAGACGGCGGTAATCGTTCTTGGGCTTGGTTTTACGCTTTATGCTGCCCTTGGCGGTATGTGGGCCATCACATATACAGATTTGATTCAGGGTGCGGTCATGCTGATTGGGATTGTCATCCTGGCACTGTTCATTCTGGCTGATCATAATGGATTTGTTGCACTGATTAATGATGCACTCGCGGCGGATCCGGCTTTTGGGGATGTTACGCAGCCCTGGATGTCGTACTTTGGTCTGTTTATTGCCTTTTTGTGGTTTGGTATTATATCTCCATCTGTTGTTATGCGTAATTTTTGCTTCACGTGATGCGAAAACGGCACGCGATCGGCAATGTGGGCTTGTCTGATTTATTTAGTTCTGTTTCTTGGTGGATTTATGGTTACTTCCGCCGGCGCAAGCATGGGTGTTGTAGATACGCTGGCGAATAAAGACATGATTTTTGTTTCGGTTATTGAGCAGTATCTTCCATCGATTCTGGGCGGTATCATGCTGGCCGGGCTGATGGCAGCCATTATGTCATCGGCCGATGCGATGCTTCTGGCCATTTCGGCAGGGATTGCACATGATATTTACAAAGAACATATCAATCCGAAAGCAACGGAGCGTTTTGTAACCGGTTTAGGGCTTGCAGTAATGATTATTGCCAGTATTGTCGGCATTCTGATTGCAATTGATCCGCCTGGCCTTATCGCAATCATGGTCGGCTGGGTAGGCGGCTTTCTCTTATCAGGCTTTGGCTTTCCGATTGTGCTGGGTCTTTGGTGGAAACGTGCGAACACGACAGGTGCATTGGCTGGGATGCTGGGGGGTGTCATCGTGTTTTTGATACTTGTTGTCGGGCAATGGCTTCCGACAAACGCTGAGCCAATCATTGCCGCACCAGTCTCTCTGCTGCTTTTGATTGTAGTCAGCCTGATGACAGAACCGCCGTCCAAAGCCATTCAGGATCAGGTCGATCACTATCACACGCATCTCAATTAACGATTACGGAAGTGAAGGGGCTAAAATTCATGAAGGAACAGAACACAACGATGACAAGAATTGGGGATAAACTTACCATTTCAGAAACTGAGGCGTATAGGTATGTATACAGGTCCCTTAGTCTCAGAAAGAAGTGGAAACGGTATGTTGATGAAACGTATTTGCGGGAGCACACTGAGGAATGCACATTGATTTATCACCCGATGTGGATTGCGAAAGTACTGGTGATAGCTGACCGGCCGCCTTTTCCCCCGAAAAAGATCCCTAACATGGTGTTCGTTGACGCTGTGTCAGGGTACCGGGGTGTCTTTTCCAAGATACCCCCGCTACAGGAGTGTAAAGAGATGTCAGCTGATGTTGTGCCCATGCGCATTCCGGATGAAGATACCGCTAAAAAATATGTGCACGATGTTCAAGACAAGCAGATCAACCGCTCCTATATTTTAAAAAAGCCCAGGCATGAAATAAGGGATATTTTCCCGGCTTATCTGCCAATGTGGAAAATAGCAGTGCGTAACCACGTACTCAATGAAACATTTTATATCAACGCGAATACCGGAGAACTGGAAACACATATGCAGAAGCGCTGGCAGAATGGACGTGATTTGCTTAAGTGACTGCTTTAGGGCTGGATTTTGGGTACCCGCGTTCATGATTCAGTTCCCCCCGAAGGCAAACCTTGAATCTGGATTTGTCCCGATTCAAGGTTTTAAAAATGAAAAAGTCTTGACCTCAAAAATTCCCTGGTAGATAATGATACCATTCAATTCAGCATTAGTAAAAAGCATGGTATTATATATATAGGTGGTATTATGCTTTTATATATAGTTAAGGAGGAGTTATTGGAATGGGGATTTTGTATGATAAACTGATTGCGGATTTTGACAAAGTTCATAATACGAATGGCATTTCTGGTGAGCGGCTGGCAAAGCGGCTTGATGCGTTGTCTGAAATCGGACTGACCGAAGAAAATGGTTCACATCGTCCTGGGTTTTCAGACGAGGAAAAAGCGGCAAAAATTAGTTGCTGAGTGGATGCGTGAAGCCGGTCTTGAGGTGCGTGAAGACGGGGCAGGCAATATTTTCGGGCGACTGGCTGGTCAACAGGACAACCTTCCAGCTATTGTCAGCGGATCCCATCTCGATACAGTACCTAACGGTGGACATTTTGATGGTGTGGTAGGTGTCCTTTCTGCTCTAGAGGTGGCTGAAGCGTGGAAGCAAACTGGGTATCAGCCTGAGAAACCATACGAAGTTGCGGTGTTTACCGATGAAGAGGGCTCCCGGTTTAATGGCGGGCTGCATGGCAGTGAAGCAGTTGTCGGCAAGGGTGATCTGAATGAAAAATTAAAGCAAGTCGATCAGGATGGCAAAACATTTGAACAAGTGCTGGAAGGGATTGGCCTGACAGTGGATGGCTATGCAGCGGCCGAACGTGACGCGGACGAAATTGAAATGTTTGTCGAAGCGCACATTGAACAGGGGAAGCGGCTTGAACAGCAAGGGCTGCCGTGCGGGATAGTTACAGGCATTGCCGGGCCGTGCTGGATGGAATTTACCTTTACAGGGGAAGCAGGTCATGCCGGGAACACACCGATGACAGACCGCAGAGACGCGCTTAGTGCTGCCGGTTCGTTTGTGGCTGAAGTTCCAAAGCTTCCTGGAACGGTTAGTGATTCAGCTGTTGCAACCATTGGAAAGCTGGATGTGCACCCGAATGGGGTCAATGTTATTCCTGGCAGCGTCACCCTTTATACCGATATCCGTGATATTTATGCCGATACAAGGGACGAACTGGTTGATAAGGTATTGAAGCTAGCGGAGCAAATTGCAGCCAGCCACGATGTCCAAGTCGAACATGTTGAGAAAATGCGCACGCCTCCTGTACCAATTGATGAGCAAAACAGGACTTGCTTGAGGAATCATTCCGCGGGAAAAATATCAAGCCATATAAGCTCCCAAGCGGTGCGGGGCATGATGCGATGATCATTGGTGACAAGTGGCCAGTTGCAATGCTGTTTACCCGAAGTAAAGACGGTATCAGCCATAATCCGGCCGAATGGTCTGACTTAAATGATTGTGTCCAGACAGTGCATGTACTGAAAGACTATTTGGAGAAAGTTCAGGACTGAGAGTACATTGATTTGTGTGATAGGTGATTTTAAAGGTGCCCTCCTGTGAGATTTTTGGACGGGATATACAGCGGTTTTGGGCGTTTTTATCGGCGATTCACATATGCGTCACTAGAAAACAGCAAAACATGCGAAAGCCCGGGATAGTACCCGGGTTTTTGCGCTCCATGGACTGATCCGGAAGCCGGGTAAAGTGGAATTTCCTGATCATTCCCGCCATATCAACCCCGCTCCATAAACGATATCTCATTTGTTGCACCACCCATAAAAACGTGCTATGATATCCTGGTGACTTCTTGTTCACTAGAAGTAACCCGTTGGTCACAAAGGGGGGGTTCGGAGATGGCACAACGGCACGATGATCTTTTAAATGCAGCTGTTAGACTGTTTCAGCGGCACGGTTTTCATGCGACTTCTGTTGAGGACATCACTAGCGCCTGTGGTATATCAAAAGGCGCTTTTTATAAGCATTTTGATTCCAAAGAGACGATGATTCTGCAATTGCTGCAGCGTTATTATAATGAGATGTTCACGGAAGCGGACCGTTATGCAGAAGGTCTTTCCCATCAGCCACTTTTAAAAATTGAAAAAGAAAATTACGATTGAACTGGAAAAGTCGATGGAGTACCGATCGTTTTTTATGCGCTGATGACGGAATTCCCGCCGCATGAAAAGGGCTCGGTGCCTGAATTCCTAAACCGTATTCACTATGATCACCAGCAGTGGCACACGTACGCAATTATGGAGGCATTTGGTTCCGATACAAAAAATTTGGCCAGGGACTTGACCATTATTATGGAAGGGATTCTCCACAGTTATTTAATGGCGATTATTTGGCGCGGTGCGAATCTGTCACCGGAAAGACTGGGGGACTTTGTTGTGGATTGTATTCATGTTCTTGCTGAAAATGGGGAACGTCTGTCACCAGTGATGCCTGTACACTCCGGAAGCCCATCTGACCAGATGACGATCATGAAGGAAGATTTGAAGGAACTGTATGTAATAGTAGAAGATACTGCTGAAAGAAATCATGCAGAGGATAAGGTATTGCAGACAATTGAACTGCTGATGGAAGAACTAGATCAGGATAACCCACGGGAATTTCTGATTGATGCACTGCTTCAGCAGCTTTATCGCCGGCCAAATCTCAAAACCGGCTTACAAAGATTTTATCAACTTGGGAAATATGGAAAGGGGATTTGACATGAGTGGAACAGAAGTCTCTTGGGATTTGCAGCCAAAGCAAAAAGCGCTGATGATTGCTGCTTTATTGATAGGCGCATTTATGGGAATTATTAATGAAACATTGCTGGCAACAGCCCTTCCATCCATTCAGGATGCGTTTTCCATCTCACAGGCAAAGGTGCAGTGGATGACAACCGCATTTCTGATGACAAACGGTGTCATGATACCCGTATCTGCATTTTTGATTGATCGGTTCACGACACGGGGGTTGTTCTTAACGGCGATTGGACTATTTGGAAGCGGGACTGTTGTAGCGGCTGTTGCAACCGCTTATCCCGTTCTCCTCCTGGGACGGGTGATCCAGGCAGCTGGTTCTGGCATTATGCTGCCATTACTAATGACGGTGCTGCTGGCAGTCATCTCCGTTGAACGGCGCGGAACGGCAATGGGTATGATTGGGATTGTCATAGCATTCGGTCCGGCGATTGGTCCGACACTGTCCGGCTGGCTGCTCGAGCATTACAGCTGGCGGTCGCTGTTTATAACGGTGCTGCCGATTGTGGCTGTGACCATTACGATTGCAGCTCTCTTTTTGCGTAATGTGACTGATTTACGGAAGCCAAAAATTGATGTGTTATCAATTATTCTGTCGTCCTTTGGTTTCGGTTTGTTTCTATATGGATTCAGCATTGCTTCAGAAAATGGATGGGGCAGTGCCATTGTGCTCGCATCAGTCATTACAGGGGCAGTGGTGATTGGGTTATTCGTTTGGCGTCAGCTCGTTCTGGATACGCCAATGCTCGAGTTTCGGGTGTTTCAATTCCGGATTTTTACACTGGCTATCATTATTACGATGACGGTGCTTGTTTCGCTGATTGGGGCCGAAACATTGCTGCCGCTGTTCATGCAAAACGCCCTTGGTTTTTCGCCTTTGAAGTCGGGGCTAATGCTTTTGCCTGGTGCGGTTGTGATAGGAATTATGTCCCCGATTACCGGACGGCTGTTTGATAAGTTTGGTGCAAAATGGCTTGCACTGATTGGTCTCAGCATCGTGTCGGTTACGACGTTCATGTTTACACGGCTGTCGATCGACACATCGTTCACATATCTATCGGTTATTTATGCGATTCGTATGTTTGGCTTGTCCTTCACGCTGATGCCGGTAATGACGTCTGCCTTGAACCAGCTTCCGCCAAATGGTATGCGCACGGATCGGCAGTGGCTAATACACTGCAGCAAATTTCTGCAGCGATTGGCACGGCGATTCTCGTGACACTGGTTGCAATGGGAACAAAACTTCGATCCTCAGGCAGCCACAACACCTGAACTGATAGAAAAGCAGGCACAGGTATCAGGTTTTGAATGGGCTTTTATGGGCAGCACGGTCCTGTCGGTCATTGCATTGATTCTGGCACTATTTCTGCATCCGCCTAAAAAAGAAAAAGAGATTGTACGCCAGATCCATGGAAATGCCCAGCCAGCTGAATGATGATAGAACAAAAGCGTAAGCGCCCGTTTAGCGACGTATGGACTGGACTGAGCCGAAGTAGATTAGATGAACTTGACTTATCGCCAATAGTGGCGAAAGTCAAAGTGAATCTTATGCTTGGAGAGCGAAAAGGAAACACGATGAACGTAAGTGAACCGCTGTTGACTTATCGTACGGAGGTGAAGGAAGTCCACTAGTCGCTGGGTGCTGGAGCTGAACGTGGCTGATTCTATTAGCTTCAGTTATCACAGCACCTCATCTTTATAGTTTATAGAGGCTGTTCAAAAAGTCCGGTAAAAATGACACATCTTTCCGTTACTCATGTATTAATTGAAATAAGGACCTTCTGCTAAACGGCCCTTTTCGGTCGATTCTTACCTGAAGTCGGTTGATTCCGATGCCGAACGGTCGATTCTCATCCCATTTCGGTCGATTCTTACCCGAAATCGGTTGATTCCGGTGTCGAACGGTCGATTCTTCGCTCACAACGGTTGATTCTCATACCTTTTCGGTCGATTCTTACCCGAAATCGGTTG
>BBCA01000081.1 GCA_001311805.1 Lentibacillus juripiscarius JCM 12147
GTTGGCGCTTCCCGCTCGAGTTCCGGGCGCTCCCGCTCGAGTTCCGGCTGCTCCCGCTCGAGTTGCCACACCACACGCTAAGACCGAATGTTTCTCAGTCTGAAAAATGTTGCGTCGATCATTTTACTAACGTGAATGTCCGTCGTGTTCAATAGGGCGATTTCGAAATCGTCTACCCCCAGGATCATCGGCAGTTCTGTACATCCAAGAATCAGACCGTCCAGCTGTTCTTCCTCGATCATCTGGTTCGTAATCCTCAGGAAAATTTCTTTCGTTTCTTCTTTCACAATACCATTTTCCAGTTCATCCACAATTTTTGATGCAGCAGCTGCTGTTCGTCTTCACTTGGAACAACGATCTTTTTATTGGCCGACACAAATGGTTGTTTAAAAAAGTCATGTTCCATCGTAAATTTGGTCCCAAGCAGTCCAAGGCGCTCCAACCCCAGTTCGTCAGCCTGATCCAATGTCGCTTCCACAATGCTGATCATCGGGACATTTACTTTTTCCGAACTTCGTCAAACACAATATGCGGCGTATTTGCTGCAACTATAACAAAATCCGCCCCGATCGTTTCCAGTTGCTGTGCCGCCCCGCCGACATAATCAGCCAAATCATCCAGCCGGTCTTCACTGATATACTGGAAAATATTATACATATTGATGCTGTTAATAAAAATCTCCGGAAGTGTCTGTTTGCTGTTCATTCGTTGCTGGTATTTTTGGATGAATGACTGATAGTAATCAACCGTGGATTCTGGTCCCAATCCACCAACAATACCTGCTTGTTTCATACTCCTCCACCCTTTCCCTAGTATTTTCATAGGAAAAATGCCCTATTACCAACATACCACATATGGCTGGAAAAAGAACAGCCATACACTGTCCAATATTCAAATCAAATAAGCATTCACTGCGATTTCTTAATCTGTTTCCAAGCTGTATAGAATAAATATTTTTTTCCAATACTATGGAGAGAATCATCTATCAATCGTTTACTAGCCGCGGAAAAACTTGACAGGAAGGTGAAAAAGATGTCAGCAACAAAGGAAAAAACGGATACTATTCATCTAATTATTGAACGGCAGGAAGCTCCGGATTCAGAAGCCTATAAGGAAGAATTTACTGTGCCTTACCGGCCAAATATGAATGTTATTTCAGCCCTGATGTCCATCCGAGAAAATCCGGTAAACAAAAAGGGGAAAAAACATTGCCCGTACAATGGGAAATGAGCTGCCTTGAAGAAGTGTGCGGGATATGTTCCATGGTAATTAATGATGTACCGCGTCAGGCTTGTTCCACACTGGTTGATGAACTGGAACAGCCCATCCGGCTGCAGCCAATGCGGACATTTCCTGTTGTGCGGGATCTCATCATTGACAGGGAAAGCATGTTTGATTCTCTCAAGCAAGTCAAAGCATGGATACCGATTGACGGCACATACGACATTGGCCCTGGTCCGCGCATGAATGAAAATAAGCGCCTGATGGCCTATGAACTGTCCAAATGTTTTACTTGTGGAGTCTGTCTCGAAGCATGCCCGAATGTCAACGATAAAAGTGAATTTATGGGGCCATTTGTGTTTCCTCAAGTACGACTTAAGAATGCCCATCCAACCGGTGAGATGAACAAAGGGGACCGGATTGAATCGTTTATGGAAGATGGCGGTCTGCAAGGGTGCGGTAATTCCCAAAACTGTGTGCAGGTTTGTCCCAAGGGTATTCCGATTACAACTTCCATCGGAGCAGTCAACCGGGAAGCCACCCTCCAATCCTTAAAGCTTTTTGGAAGTGACAATTATTAAGCAGCCCTTGCCCAGGCTGCTTATTTTTCATTTATGGTTTACGTTCTATTTGCTTCTTTAAGTTCATTTGTATGTTCCCCAAGTTTTGGTGCCTGTCCATAAACTTTACCAGGTGTTTCGGATAACTTAATCGGCGTTCCAATCTGGTTTACAGTACCTAATGACGAATGGTTCATCGACTGAATCATCTCACGCGCGTTAACTTGTGGGTGCTGAACCATTTCATCAAACGTCAGTACTGGCGACACACAGGCCTCCACTTCCGAAAATAACTCAAGCCATTCAGCTTGCGTTTTCCGGGAAATAATCGTTTGAATCTCGTATTTTAAACGGTACTGTTCTTGGAGTGGCGCCCCTAACAGCGGTATAAAGTCACTTCGGCCGATGACATGGCAAAAGGCTTCCCAAAACTTTGCCTCAAGTGCGCCGACAGCAAGGAAGCGCTCATCCTTTGTTTCATAAACGGCATAACAGGCTCTGCCACCATTCAGCATTTGCTGTCCTCTTTCCGGATTATTACCACCGGACAAGTAGCTAGGGAGCAGCGTTTGGAGCCATGAAATGACTCCATCCAACATGGAAATATCGACAAACTGCCCCCTTCCAGAATCTTTCCTCTCCAATAAAGCAAGTAAGATACCAACAGTAGCCGGAAGAGCACCACCGCCAATATCAGCTATTTGTGCTGCGGGGACAACCGGTTTTTCATCTTTTTCGCCCATTAAATAAAGCAAGCCGGCGAAACTTAAATAGTTAATGTCATGACCAGGTTCATTTGCATATGGTCCGGTTTGGCCATAGCCGGTAACCGCACAATAAATGAGCCGGGGATTAACCTGCTTCAGATCGTCATAACTAAGCCCCAGCCGCTCCATGACCCCCGGGCGAAATGACTCCACAACCACATCCGCATCAGCAGCCATCCGCAAAAAGTCCTCTTTCCCTTCTGCGGATTTTAAATCAAGGCAAATGCTTTTTTGTTTCGATTGAGTGAATGGAACATCGCACTATTCTCGTCCACTTTTGGTTCGTAATACCTGGCATAATCACCAACTGCCGGGTCTTCCACTTTAATCACTTCTGCCCCAAAATCAGCCAGCAGCATCGTACAATATGGACCTGGAAGCAGCCGGGTTAAATCAAGAACACGGACGGATGTCAGCGGCAAAACGCTCCCTCCCTTGTCTCGTCATTTTTTATTTAGGTCTTTGCGAATGAATTATTATTACGGAAACCGCGGACCGTCCCTTCTCAATTCACTTTTTCGGGCCATCCCAATGCATTTCTCTTAAGCGAAACTTTTGCAGTTTTCCTGTTGCTGTTTTCGGAAGTGAATCCACAAATTCAACTGCTTTAGGAGCTTTGAAATGAGCCAGACTGGAGCGACAATAGTCTATGATCTCTTTCTCTGTCACAGCTGCTCCCTCATTCAACACAATAATTGCTTTAGGTACCTCGCCCCATTTTTCATGCGGGATGGAAATAACGGCAGCCTCCACAACATCCGGGTGTTTGAACAGCACGCCTTCTACTTCGGTGGATGAAATATTTTCACCGCCGGAAATAATTAAATCTTTGGCACGATCCCGGATTTCAATATATCCGTCCGGATGCGTTACTGCCAGGTCGCCGGTGTGGAACCATCCATCCTTAATGGCTGCTTCTGTCTTTTCCGAATCCTTGTAATACCCATCCATAACGACGTTTCCACGGGTAATAATTTCGCCCAATTCTTTTCCGTCCCAGGCAACTTCTTCTCCGTCTGGATGGATGACTTTTGTTTCTCCGTTAAAGGCCAGCTCAATCCCTTGTCTTGCCTTAATGGCCGCTTGCTCATCTGCTGATTTAGAAACAAAGTCTTTTTTCCACTCACAGTAAAGAATGAATGGCGATGTTTCCGTCAGCCCGTAGACATGAATCATATTTAACCCAAGCAAATCCTGCGCTTTCTGAATAAGCGCTGCTGCTGGAGGTGCTCCGGCAGTCGCCATGCGCGGACTGGTACTGATAGATGTCTCCTTCGCTTTCGGTTCATTCACCAGCATATTTATTACTGTTGGCGCACCACATAAAGCGAAATATTTTTGTCCTCAAACAAATCAAGAATATGCGGCGGATCAACCTTGCGCAGACATACATGAGTAGCGCCTGCAGCTGTGATAGCCCAGACACCACCCCAGCCATTCGCATGAAACATTGGCAATGTATGAAGATAGACATCATCATGACTGACGCCGAGATGATACATAAAATTGGCCGCGTTCAAGTAATTGCTGCGATGGGACAGCATCACGCCCTTCGGATTCGACGTAGTTCCACTTGTGTAATTCAATGTAAGAAGCTGATTTTCATCAATCTCAACTTCGGGTGGTGCCGCATTTTCCGGGACGTGTTCGAGGAATGCTTCATAATCCACCCCTCTTAACGACGTTTCATGCCCGTCCACTGATACAATCACAATCTGTTCCAAAGCCAGATTATCCACAATCTCCTCAATCGGGCCACTAAATTCTTCATCAACGATTAGCATTTTGGCATCGCTGTGCCGAATAATGTATTCCAAGTCTTCCGCTTTCAGACGATAATTCAGCGGCACCATCGCAGCACCAAGCTGGCTAATCCCATAAAAACACTCCAGCATATAATGCGTATTCGGCAGCATCACTGCAACATGGTCACCTTTATGAATGCCCGCCTCCTGCAATGCTATAGAAAGCCGGTCTGTCCGCTCACCAAATTCTTTGTACGTAAACTGTTTATTGTCATCAATAACTGCTATTTTTTCCGGATAATATTTGACCGCCCTGCGCTTCCAATCCAGTGGGGTTAGTGGGGAAAACATCATCATCCAACTCCTTTTGTTTTGGGGTTCCCTATATATTCTATATTGTACGAAAATTATATATGCGATTGCAATAGTATTCATTAAAATATTCCAAAATATTCGACGGATAATCAACATGAGATTTTTCCCCTTCCTAACTATCTGTCCCTTCTTTCCGTATCATCCAATTGAGCGCAGTTTTAGATGTCGCATAATGCACTAACGACGGGGCTGTTTCTAATAAATCACTGGGCAAAAAGGATGTTAATGACTGTTCCTTCAAATTTACCCTAGCATCCTGGAGTTCCCATTTCCTATGATGAATCCCACCCCGGAAAAGCGCTCCATATTTATAAGACCACAGAAAGTACCGCTCCAGCAGCCAGGAAGAAAGACTCTTTTTTTCAGGATAATAAGGATCCCCGATTGGCTGATAACTTGCTTGAAAAATGGCAGAATTTCTTCCACTTCGAGCACTATCATAATAAAAAGATCCATTTATCTTGGCCATGGACATCTTAGAATAGAAGTACGGCAATGTTGCCATTCTTGCACCGAGTACAGCCAACAGCTTATTGGCATCCAGACCGAAAAATAGACTCCCCGCACACCATTCCGTTTCACATACGTCCGTACATTTATTTCCAAAAGGGTCTGAAAAATGGAATTGGTGGTATTTTTCGCAAACGTACATTGCTGACTTGAAATGGAATAATGCTAATCCATGCATCCCCATCATACGTATCCAGTTCCAACCCAGGCGGAAGATAGGGTTTCAGTTTGTGCGGTGAAACTGGCCAATGCATAAACAGTAAATGCTCCCATTCCTGCATCATGATCCACGGGCCTTTAGGAAGCGGATATTCCCGGTGGCTGGTACTCTTTAAAATATTATTTATCATGTTTACTCCTTAAAATGTACTTATGTACTGTACCTTTTAATATGCACAGCATCAAGTACGGTATTGCAAGGATTGAGTATTTTTTAGTTCATATATGCCGGTCAATTTGCATATACATACAGAATAATGCGATTCATATGTTCATAATAGTTTTTCATCAGCGGTTTTATAGGCTCATCCCTCCCCCCAGTCCAATAAATTGTTCGTCTTCGGCGTCCCCTGCTATAATGGTTCTTATCTGAGAAAAAGGAAGTGTAGGAAATTGGAATACAATGCAGGCCTTATGTTGGAAGGCGGCGGCATGAGATGTGCATTCACGGTTGGTGTTCTTGACTATTTTCTGGACCGGCAGCTGGAATTCCCATTTGTCGCAACAGCATCAGCAGGAGCACTCATCGGAAGTTCCTATGTTGCCAAACAGCGCGAACGAAATTATCAGCTGCTTGAAGCACTTGGGAAAAATCCGGACGCATTTCATTTAAACGCATGCTCCAGAAAAAGAATTATTCAGCATGGACTTTATTTTTGAGAAGCTTGCCAATGAACAGTTCCCAATCGATTTTGCATCATTTTTACAGACGAACGCCAGGTTCATTGTCGGCACAACAGATATAAACACGGGACGCCCCCTCTTCCATGATACATTCACCGAAAAAAATAACTTGCTTCAGGTTATCCGTGCCTCCTGTTCCTTGCCAGTGCTCGCACCCAGTATCGAGTATCAGGGCAAGCAGCTGATGGATGGCGGTATTTCCGATCCGATACCGATTAACCCTTTGATCGAACGCGGTTTGAAAAAGCACGTCGTCATCCTCACGCGTAATAAAGGCTATCGAAAAAAGGCAACCAAATTAAACTGGTTCTTCAGGCGATTCTTCAAAAATAAACCCGAACTCATTCAATTACTGCGCAACCGTCATTTAAGCTATAACCAAACAATGAGAAAGCTTTTAGAAATGGAACAGCGCAATGAAGTGTTCATGATACAGCCCGAGGAGCCACTGGCAGCCAGCCGAATCGAAAAGAACGGCCAAAAATGGAAATTCTGTACCAGCAAGGCTATCAGGAAGCAGAAAAGAATTTCGAGGCATTGCAAAACTTCCTGAAAAGCTCGGAAAAACCCTCAACATATATAAAAGATGGTGTTGTCCCATCTTGATCGAGCCTTACGTCTGAAGCAGCCTTTCCCAGGCTGCTTCAGACGTTTTTCCGGTAAATATATACGTTCGGATGGTTTTATGTTTTTACAAAAAACCAAGACAAGATTCAGTATCCTTATGTGAAAACAAATCGACTGTTCCCTACCCGGGTAAGAATAATTAATACAATAGAGGGCAATTAATAAGAGATAAGGATAGAGATTAAATGGAGGCTTGACTACCGTGGATACTGAACAGAACATAAAACTGACTTCCGCAGAGCTTTCACAGCTTTGGACTTCTTATATAAATGATACCGCATCTATTTGCATGATAAAGCATTTTTTAGCAACCGTTGAAGACCCCGACGTTCGCCCAATTTTTAGAACATGCTTTACAATTATCCCAAACGCATATCCAAAAACTTAATGCCCTTTATAATGAAGAGAATTACCCGGTACCACAGGGATTTTCGGAAAATCAGGACTTAAACAAAGACGCCCCACGCTTATTTTCTGACAACTACATGTTAATGTTCTTGCATCAGATGGCGCAAATATCACTCAATGCATACAGTGTTTCAAAGTCTTTAGCTGTACGATCAGATATTAACGAGTTCTATGCTCAATGCCTGACGGAAGCGATTCAACTGGATACAATGGCAAAAACACGTTATTGTCGAAAGGCCTTTATGTCCGTTCACCTTACATACCGTATCCCGAAAAGGTGGATTTTGTCAAAAAGCAAAGTTTCCTTACAGGATGGTTTGGAGAAAGAAGGCCTCTCCTTTCATTGGAAATGACGAATCTATATTCCAATTTTCAGCGTAATTCACTTGGGATAGCGACATTGATCGGTTTTAGTCAGGTCGCGGAATCAAAAAGTTGCCCAATTTTTGTTCGGGGCAAGGAAATCGCTTCAAAACACAACGAAATTTTTGGCTCGGTTTTACGTGAAGATGACCTTCCTGTCCCAATGGCATCCGATACCTATGTAACAGAATCCAAAGTTTCACCCTTATCCGATAAATTGATGATGTTTACCGTCACAGGTCTAATTGCACTAGGGGTCGGGTATTACGGAACAAGTATATCCACAAGTATGAGACGTGATTTAACCGTGCATTATAACCGGATTATCCAAGAAATTCTGAAATACTCTGAGGACGATGCGAACATTCTGATAAATAATGGGTGGATGGAAGAACCACCCCGTGCCAGAGACCGGGATGAATTAGCAAACGATTAAAAGCAGTGATCTACTATCACATAACCACATCACTAGGTATCCCGAATAAAAATCCTATTAGCCATAAAAATCAGCATTAGATAAATATAAACCCGAATATAGGCTTTAAAAACCACATATTCGGGATTTATTAGCGGAGGCTGTTCACTTACGTCATGCACTCATTTTCGTGCTTTTTTCGCTTTTAACGCCTTTAACAATTTTGTACGAACCGATTAGCAGGATTGGAATTCCATAGACAATCAGCATCGCATACCCGAGAACGGTGTATCCTGTGGAGACAAGCCCGTCTATGCCAACGCTGGACAGAATGGCAGACAGTACCAATGCAACAATCGCTACTGTTCCATCCATCCCCTTCGACATCGGTTCCTTTCCGAGCTCTTCAAGGTTATGATTTACACGGTCAAGGAATGCATGAATCATCCCGGTTGCTGTTTCAATCAGCGTCCAGCCAACGACAATACCAAAATAATCCCTATCCATAAGCCGTATCCATCCAGCATTTCAAGCCATGGGACTCAGCTGTGAAAACAGCCTCAGATGGATAAAAGCCCATTAATGCAAAATATGTCAGAAACCACGGAACCGTCATTAGAACGCCGGCAACTGCACCACCTATCAGCGTATCTTTAATAGACTTCTGACGCTTCACTGTGAACAATGCTGCCGGATAAACAGCAAGGTTATAACCAACATAAATGATACCTGCCCCAATAATCGACCAATGGTAAAGTCCCCGGCAAAACTTGTATCACCTGTCGCAAACACATTCGTGATTTCGCCCCACGAACTGGAAATAACCAAAATCGCAAAAAGAATGTATGCAACGAGTAACGCCGTGGTACCCACCGTTTTAAACCGTTCAATCAATTTTGTTCCATAAAAGTTAAGAATTCCGGCCAGTATGGCAATAACACCGACACCAACCCAGTAATTCAATCCCAGTGTACTCTCCAGTATCGATCCGGTTGCTGCTATAACAATCGAGATGATCAGGATTGCCAGCAAAAAGTAAATAATATCATATAAAAACCAGAACGGTCCCAAGAACTGCTTCACCAGACTGCGATAGTCATACGCTCGGAACCGGCGCGCAATTTCAAACATCAAAAATGCCATCAGTCCAAAGCCAAACACAATCGTCAATCCAGCAATCCAGCCCATTGCTCCGAATTTTGCCCCGTAAGAAACAACTTCACGGCCTGTTGCATAGCCACCACCAATCAGCGTTGACTGAATGATGATACCCGGCAGCACAAATCGCCCGAAAGCGCCTTCAAAAAAGCTGTTTTTCCTTTGTTCTGCCATACAAAAACCCTCCCCCATCGAGAATGAAAGTGAAACAGCCCCACTTAATATCCAGCATATTTCATTTTACTGTAATTGTAAATATATTTTGATTATTAGTACGGGATAATTTCTGAACAAAGGGGTATCTAAGCATTGACATTTTACATCATTTCCCGGGCAATTTTTTATCGTTTGAGTGAATTTTATAAATACTTTTTTGCTTAATATACGAACTTATAACTGAAAATACACTTGGTCATTCGTACTA
>BBCA01000082.1 GCA_001311805.1 Lentibacillus juripiscarius JCM 12147
AGGCGCCACCACAAAAATGATTTGCATATAGATCACGGCATAAGGTAATGTTTCCGCGTTGGCCCCGAACAGGCGGGCTAGCGGTTCCACAGCTATATAACTAATAATGCCGAGAATCGTCATCACGATTGTTGCTAGTATCATAGCGAGTGTAAAGATCCGCTGTGCTTTATCAGTATCATGCTCGCCATTAGCTATCGAATATACGGTTCCTCCGCCAATGCCAATCAAGAGCGAAATGGAGATGATGACTGACCAGGCAGGGACGGCAACATTGACACTTGCCAGCGCCACCGATCCAACGCCGTTCCCGACAAAAATGCCATCAATCACAATATTTGCCGACATCAGCATCATGCCGGCAAGGGTGGGAAGGAAATATTGAAAAAGCTTTTCGTAACACTCTGGTTTAAAAGTCGCTGCTCTGCAAGGCTCATCATTTCACCCCTCACTGTATTATTTATTCCCATTTTATCACTGAACATAGAAGAATACACCTCAAATATTTTTCTTTTTATCTGAAACTAACAGTTATTTATTTTGAGATCACCTAATGAAAAGCCGGAGTACATAATTCGACACCTGGAAGGAAAACTATATACGGATTTCACCAATCACGAATGGAATGGAGGATATCATTCATGGCTCAACATAATTTACACGAGCAGCTGCAGCAGGCAAGCAAACAGATACATGAGGCGCAGGAGTCCGCACGTATGGGACAAGGGTCTGATCCGAAGCTTTTGGAACAGGCAGAACAGCAGCTGCAGCAAGCAGAACAACAACTGCAGACAGCGCAGGATCAGGCGGGAACAGAAGCGACCGAAAATGCGCAATTTCAGCAGGCTTACGAACAGCTTCACGACACGCGTCAGCAAGTGCAGGAAGCCCAGCAAAATAATAATGATGTGCTGTAGAAACCGCTCCAAGTTAGGTTTTTGGCGTCAATTGGTCGAAAATGGTTTTGACAGCGGATAAATCAGTTTAACAGGCCCATGCTTCTTCCGGAGTATGGGCTTTATTTGTGGATGGGAGAATTAGTTGATGGTGGTCATCCCTTCGTTGAATGAAGTATAATGGAAGAAAGAAAATTGTTGTTGCTATATTCTTTTCTAGTAAAGTGTCCGCTGCGAGGTGATTGGATGGGGAAATGGTTTCCGCATTTGTACGATACGGTTATGAAACCGCTGGAGAAAAGGAAGTTCAAACGAATACGAATAAAACTTGTGGAACAGGCGACAGGGAAGGTAATGGAAATAGGGTCCGGAACGGGTGTCAATTTTCCCTATTACAGGAATGCTGTGTCCGTTGATGCCATTGAACCGGATTCTGTCATGCGTGAAAGGTCACAAAATAGAGCTCAATCGCCTGCACCAATTCAAATCTGGAATACGGACGCCGAGCAACTGCCATTCGGGGATGATACATTTGATTCGGTCGTAGCGACACTTGTCTTTTGCACGATTCCGAACCCAATTAAAGCTCTGGAGGAAGTGAAACGGGTTGCGAAACCTGGTGCGGCAATCCTGTTGTTTGAGCATGTTCGGGTGGATCAGCCAGTCATGGAAAAAGCACAAGACGTCCTGACGCCACTATGGAAACATATATGCGACGGTTGTCACCTTAATCGTGATACGCTTGCATCCGTCAGACAGACGGGCATTGAGGTGAACAGTGTTGAATCCTTTTACAAAGGCGTTTTTTATAACGGTTAGCGGGACGTGGGGGCAGGCTCCTTGATCTGATTACGGATAGGCTGGGGTATAGTGAACCTGTCCCCTTATCCCTATAAGAGGTTGATCAAAAGTCCGGTAAAAATGACGCTTCGAATTTCTTCGTTGGCTTGCTTCTCCGTTCCTTGGAAAAGGAAACCGCTTTTCCTGCGTGCGATGAGGGTTCATGGTAGCAGTCCTTGTGCTCATGTATTAATTTGCATACACTCCGCTACTCAAAGCTACGCCGCCTCGAAATTCTTGGTCCTTTTTCCTCCTTTTTGAACATGCACTATAATTTTTGGTTAAATTGCTCTAACTTATCTAGTGTTTCCATTGATAATGTACGTATTTTTGTTTTATTTAGCTTCTTCTGTTTAGCCACTGTTATTAGTGGATAAAGACTTTCTTCAATGTATTGGTAATCCTGGGGGTAGGCCTTCTCCACTTTCTTTTCGATTTTATCCCAGCTTTCCTCTATTTCTTTTCCGAGTTGATTGATTTCATCACTATTGTTTGCTTGTTTCTCGGCTAAATCCTTCAGTTCCTTTGTTTTGGCAATCACTTCTTTGATACCATTTTGTATTTCTTCGTTGCTGCTGTCTTGGGGTTTGTGGCCTTGGCTAAAACCTGTCAAAATAACACCCAACATAAGAATAGCCCCGAATAATAGAATCGACTTTTTCATTATGTTGCCCTCCTTTCTATTTATTTCTACGCTTCCCAGAAATTACATCTTTATTCAGGGATGCAGACTAAAGCTCCTTGTCCTCTGTTCTGTATAACATATAGGGATAATAGACCCATTCCCATGCCGAACTGGTGAAAAAAGGCTCACGTTTTAATGGTGGCTTTTTCTGTATACTGTTTGAGGAAGGAGGAACGACCATGAAGGGAACATCACATGCGGTGCTTGGGGGAGCGGCTGGTTTTGGGGTGGCGGTTTATTATGGCGCATCTCCTGTGGACAGTTTTACCCTTATAAGTGCAGGAATGATTGCGGGACTTTGTCCTGATCTTGATACAAGCGGACGATTGTCCCGCCGTATCACCGTTCCGGCCGAGCCGTTTAAATTATTGATGGGATTTGTGGCGGTATGGCTGATGTATTATTCATTAATGGAAGGAACTGGCGTGGAACGGGCAGCCGGGACTGGGATTAGCTTGCTCTTGCTTGCGTTTTCTAGGAAGCTGTCACCGAAAAGGATGCTGACGATTACGGGGGCAGGGATTATCGTACTAGGGGGAACACTGAATATATTGTGGCTTCTATTGGCGGGCATCTATGTCCTTGTTGCATCGTTATTTCCTCATCGTTCCTATACCCATTCGTTGCTGGGACTTGTTTTTTCAGTTACATCAGTCATTTGTTTGCGGTCAATGTGCAGGTGGAAGGAATGTTCTATGCTTGTGTAATGGGGTATGTATCCCATCTGGCGGCAGATTCACGGGTTATCCCCGGAAATAAACAAGGAGTGAAACTGTTCGCCCCAGTCAGTAATATGGAGATTTAGGGGGCAAGAAGACAGGCTCGTCTTCGCATTTGCGAACCGCGTGCGGGACAATGGACCTGTCTCCATGCCCCGTTTGATTCATAATATGAACATATGCTAATATAAACACATATCATATATGGGAATTGACTGATATAAGGAGGGGAAACGTAATGGCAGAAACTGATTTTACCAGGGAAGTCCCTGAAGATCTTGATGAGGAAACCTTGTTTGTTGTATCACAGACGTTCAAAGCATTAGGAGATCCAACAAGAATCCGTATTCTCCATTTATTGTTTCAGAACGAGTATGCCGTTAATCAAATAGCCGAAACGCTGCATTTGCGACAGTCCACTGTTTCGCATCAGCTGCGGTTTCTGAAAAATTTGCGGCTTGTGAAAAACCGCCGGGATGGAACCACACTGTACTATTCACACGATGATGAACATGTGATGAATTTATTGAAGCAGACAATTGATCACGCCTATCACTGCTAGTGCATACTGTTCACTGCGGATTTGCTGAAGTTTTACGGTTGGGAGGTATTTTTTGGGACACGATCACGGACATGATCATACGCATGGTGCGAATAAAAAGGCATTAATGATCAGTTTTATCATTATTACATTGTATATGATTATCGAAGCGGTTGGCGGGTTTATCACCAACAGCCTGGCATTGTTATCTGATGCCGGTCACATGTTGAGTGATTCCATTTCGCTTGGTGTCGGTTTTCTGGCATTTAGGATGGGAGAAAAGGTAGCCAGCTACAGTAAAACATACGGCTATAAGCGATTTGAAATATTGGCCGCTGTCTTTAACGGTGTTACCCTGATTGTCATTTCGCTGTATATTTTTACGAAGCCTATCACCGTTTTATGGACCCGCCGGAAGTTGCTTCGACCGGTATGCTGGTGATAGCCATTATCGGTTTAATCGTCAATATCGTTGTCGCATGGATTCTGATGCGAGGGGATACAGAAGAAAATTGAATCTAAGAGCGGCATTCCTGCATGTGCTGGGTGACCTGCTTGGTTCTGTCGGTGCGATTGCCGCTGCATTATTGATTATGTTCTTCGGCTTGGGTTGGGCAGATCCATTGGCAAGTGTCATTGTCGCAGTGCTTGTTTTAACGAGTGGCTGGCGTGTCACGAAAGATGCCGTCCATGTGTTAATGGAAGGAACCCCTAAAATGTGGAGCTGGAGGACATTATTCAAACGATTGAAAACGTGCCGGAAATCTCCGCCATTCATGATTTACATGTGTGGAGCATCACGAGCGGACAGAATGCCCTATCCTGTCATGCCGTAGTCGATGGCAGCCTGTCTGTTCAAGAAAGCCAGGAGCTGCTGCGGACCATTGAACATGAGCTGGAACAGAAGGGAATTGGCCACGTGACCATTCAAATGGAAAGCGAAGAACATCCTCATACCGATTCCCTGTTGTGTGACCACGAATCCGGACCTCATGACCATGAGCATGAATGAATGATAAAAAACGTGCGCTGCTTATATGACAGCGCACGTTTTTAAATAGGGTTATTCGAATGGGCGGTTAGCGAATAACATCATCTTTTATCGATATAAAGTGTTCCATCCGGCTGCACTTGTGCATAAAAAACTTGGCTGAACGACTTAATTCCCGCCTGATTTGTTTGCTGTTCCAGCCAGTTCATATCAAGGTTTAAATCGCGCAGGTTCTGTCGGTTCACGGTACCATCGGAAATAACTTCGGTCGCAATGGGATGTACGTTCGGCACAGTGCTCGTCATGTTCATATCGCCCTTGGTAGCGGATTGTTTGATTTCCTTTTTCATGACCGAAAGTTTCCCGCTTGTCTCAAAAATGGCGTAATCAACATCAGCAATGGCAAAAACATTTTTCTGCCTGAGCAAAGCGTTCAGGGAATCAATGTCAAGCCGGGCACTACGCAACGAGTCTTCCATGATCTTCCCGTTTTTGATGACAATAAGTGGATCACCTGTAGTCAATTTGCGTGCGTTTTTCGACTTAATGTCAATAAATCCCATAATAAGTGTAAATACAGCCCATCCAACTAAGGCAATGATCCCGTTTCGAATGCTTAGATTCTGACTAGTTACGAGGCTTCCGGCAATGGTTCCAATAGCAATCGCCGAAATAAAATTAAAAAAATGTCATCTGACTGATTTCTTTTCTGCCCATAATTCTTGCCAATGCAAAGAGGATTATAAATGATATCACGATTCGAAGCACTAATTCAGTAATCTCCATCTACGCCACCGCCTTCATCCCCACTTGGGTCGTACTCATCATACGTGAGCCTGGTAACCTTTGTGGATTCTCCTTTTTCAATTTCTGCTTTGGATGCATGTTTGCCATAAGAATCGTCTGGATCGATACCCGGGGCAACTACATCGCTGTTTATCCTTTTATTTTTCTTCTTATCCAAATCCAAACACCTCCATTCATGTGTATCTTTTCATTACTGCCAGAAATTATGACAGCATCCAGACAAGTGGAGACATTTACTGAAAATAAAGCGATTGAACGTAGTGTTCGATGGTAGCAATTGTCCGTTTCACCTCAGCTTTGTCTTTTGTTTTGATGGAAACTTGCAATTTTGCTATTGCTTCATCAAGCTTGTTGTATTCTGTTTCATCGCCCATCAGCTGATATTTCCATTTATTGGATTCATATATGTTTTGAACCTGTTTGGATTTCTGCTGTGCCTTTGTCCATTGTGATTGACTGATAAGACTGTTGATTTCAGTTGCTGATTGCGTAATGGGAAGGTCTTGAATGGTTTCGTCCGAGCAGCCGGTAAAGATGAACAAAGTTAAAACCATTGTCCCTAAGGTAAAGAATTTCATTATGATGTTCCCTCCAGCAGTATCGTTTCTCATAATTTAACCATAATAAGAAAAGATATGACTTTAGATTCGAATTGAAATGAGGGATACATATGCCGGAATATATGGTCATTGTGGTAAGGTCACTGTTTACGTTTTTTTTTTCATCCTATTAATGGCAAGGCTCATGGGTAAAAAACAAATCGCCCAACTGACGTTTTTGATTATATTACCGGAATAACAATAGGGAATATGGCCTCAGCAATGGCTATCAACGCTTCACTCCAGCCAATCGATGCTATTATTGGGGTGAGTATATTTGTCGTTCTGACTATACTGATTGCACGAGGAGCAGTTGGATCCATGAAATTCAGGAAACTGGTTGAAGGAAGTCCGACGATCCTGATAAGGAATGGCAATATACTGGAAAAGAACCTGTCAAAAGTAAACATGTCATTTGATGATCTTATGATGGGCTTACGGAATAAAAATGCATTTAAACTGGATGATGTTGAAACAGCAGTACTGGAAACAAGCGGAAAAAATAACTGTCATGAAGAAAACAGAAAATACGCCCCTGACGCCAAAAGATATCCAGCTGCCAGTGGAATCCGAACATACGCCATCACTTGTCATTGTTGATGGAAGTGTACTAACAACACGCCTAAGGTACCTTGGTTATTCGGAAGAATGGCTTCACGGTGAGGTTATGAAGCAGGGGGCTAGCCATTTTAAGGATGTCTATTTGGCTCAAATTGATTCCAAGGGCAATGTTTATGTTGATTTATACGATGAAGGGCGAAAAACAGAGCAAGTGAAGCAAAAACCGCTCCTTTCCGCACAACTGCGAAAAATACAGGCTGATATGGAAAGCTTTGCGATTCAGACAGACAATCAGGCCGCGAAGCAAATGTATTATAGCCAATCAAGAGAGCTCCAGAATCTTATAGACCAAATTAATCCATACCTTAAAGAATGAGTTTTTAAACCGTTCCGCTTTGCGTAAATTAAAGTACCAATGATTGAAAGGGTTACAATATGATGGAAACAGCGTTAAGGTTGACGAAAGGGGGAAGTGAAACCAAGGGGAAATGGATTAACGATTTTATTTGACAAAAGCTTGTTTAGCAACGGGCAGTGTTATTAAAATAAGAAAGAGAACAGATGGAATGTCAGGATTCCTGTTCTCTTTATTGTTCTTATCTATCTTCTGTTTTGCTATAGTGTAATGGGGGAGAAACCAACCAGCCTTTTTCTTTGGTAAGTCTCAGAACTTTTGCACCGAGTGATGCCTTTTGTGTATGGAATTGTCCAAACATCATGGCAATGTCCTCCCGGGTTGATTGGCCAATCATCTTACTGCATGAAACTAATCCTGCAGCAATTTCTGTACCCAAGGCTGCGGCTATTTCCTGGTCTTGAAAACGTGCCCCTGCTGGTATATCTTCCAGAGCAGCCTTCGGACGTTCTGGGGGTGTCGGTGGAAGACCAACTCCATTGTCTTTTAACAGGGTTTCAATTTGCTTTATTTCCTGCTGTGAAGCATGGATAGCTTCTTCGATCAATTTTCGCAGGTCTTCATCACCCGCATGATTCAAATGTGTTTGGTTACCCGCAACTAACCCTTTAGCAGCAGTTAGAAAAGCCCACACTCCGTACACTTCTCCGTAATGCAGTGGTTCATCTTTAGGATTTCCGCTTAAAATTCCCATTTTTAAGTCCTCCTTTTGAATTCTTGTAATCGCACTGTCTTTCCAACTATTAGGCTCCCCTCCTTTTGTCCGTTCATTCATGAAAGGCAGGCGTTAAACAAAATTTTCATTAAGTCCGAAAGCCTGTCGAAAGAGCTCTCTCCTCTATACCGTCGTGGATGTCGTATTCCTGTAATGTGCCAACAATTCGTTTTCCTGAAATTTTTCCTCATCAAATTCAATCTTTAATTCACCGTCATCCGTATCAGCTAAGACGCGTTCAATCCCATCCAGCTGATGCAGGGCTTGTTCGATTTGTTGAATGGGTTCTCCGGATGTAGCTTCGTTAGCGTAAATGGTTATTTCAGCCATAGTCATTACTCCTTTTTAAACAGGTTTGAATGAATTTCATAATCACCTTTTTGTTTAATATACGAACTTATAACTGAAAATACACTTAATTATTCGTGCTCCACCTTAGAAGATTGGAACGGAAGACGGACGACTCCTGCGGGATAAGAGGCCTAGATGAGACCCCGCAAGGCGTTAGCCTGAGAAGGCTCATCAGCCGCCCGCGGAAAGCGTCCGTCTGAAGTGGAAATCAAACGCAACCTAATCGTTCGTATTTTAAAGATAGATATTGAATTATGAAATTCATTCGTTTAACTAATATTTTTGTTTCATTCATGAGTAGATAAGCGCGAATAGGCATAAGGAGGGTGTGACTTGTCCACTCTAGGAGCGACGATGATTCTGGAGGAACTCTTCCTGCTGAAGTGTGGACTGTATTAATAGGAGGCGCTTCAAGGTTTTGAAATGGGATTGTTTTTATTCCCGAGTCATTCTATCCTGGGGTGGCCGTGGAATGGTTTCACGGTGAGGTTATGAAACAGGGGGCTAATCATTTTGGCTCAAATCGATTCCAAGGCATTGTTTGTGTTGATTGTCATGATGAAGGGCGAAAAAGAGAGCAAGTAAAACTAAAAACGCTTCTTTCTGCACAACTGCGCAAGGTACAGGCTGATATGGAAAGCTTTGCAATCCAGGCAGACGATCGAGCCGTTAAGCAAATGTATTATAACCAGTCAAAAGAACTCCAGAAATTCATTAATACTATTAACCCGTATCTTACGGAATGAGTTATAGGGTAGGACTGGTGATCAGTGCCCCGAATTGCAGGTGGACGAACGGGAGTCGGACAGGAAATAATTTCATTCTAGCTAAACTAAAAAAAAACTTTTAAATGTAATTGACTTTTTCACCTGTGACCTGTATTATAAATCTTGCTGCTTCAAAAGAGCACTTCTGAAAACAATCAGTTTTGCGCTTCCGGCAGGCATTATCATGAACAACAGCGAACACACATGTTGTTTTTGCAGCTAAGTTAAGCTTGGATATTTCTTAAAAAAAGTATTGACCTTAATTACTGCAAATGATATATTAATAAAGTCGCTTTGTCAGCGGAACAAAACCTTATAAATAAGAAAACAATTCAACGACGCAATTGTTGACGCTAGGTTGATTGTTTGCTATAATGGAAAAGTTGACTCAAAAAAGTCATTCGTGATTCGCTCTTTGAAAACTGAACAAAACAGCCAGTATGACAAAACAGATGTCAAAGATTGGAAGTTAGATGCTTTAGCATCCGACAATAATTCCAGCCCCGCGATGTCAAATTGCAAGCTGAGATAATAGATGAAACCGATCGGTGTCGGTTCATCGCGACGGATCTGAGAAGTGGAC
>BBCA01000083.1 GCA_001311805.1 Lentibacillus juripiscarius JCM 12147
TTTCCGACGATGCAGCTGCACTTGGCTTTTTGGG
Organism: Lentibacillus juripiscarius JCM 12147; assembly: GCA_001311805.1. The sequence goes on from BBCA01000083.1 coordinate 35, forward strand.
ATATGAAGCGGGTAAGCTGTGGTTCATTATTGGCAGAATTGGTTTCGCAATTTTATTTGGCTTGCTTATTCTATTTGTCCCATCGCTCATTTTCTATTTTATTACTAAGATCCATTACCGGAAGTTACTGGTCATGCAGCAGGTTGTTCTTACTGTGATGCTAATAGAACGGCTGATTTGGATCCCGCTGGCCGTTTATGCCGGGTTGGACTGGTTTGTATCACCATTTTCCTTTGGTATTATCGCAATGTATATATCTGATATTCCGTGGGTTATTTACCTTTTTGGTGCTGTATCCGTGTTTCAGCTCTGGATCATTTGGTTTCAAGCAGCTTTTCTTTCCTATTTGTCGACAGTTAAAAAGGGCTGGATCTGGGTAAGTGTCGTCTTTATTCATTTGTTGTATTGGGCTGGCACCGCAGCTTTGGCCAGTATGGATCAACATCTCTTAAGCGGGTGGTTTGGATGAATCGAAGAAAACTGTTTATAGCATTAGTTGTCATTTTACTTGGTGTGAACTGTCTCCTTATCGTTCTGGATGATGAGGGGGAAGTAGCACGAGTGTCCTATGTGCAGGACTGGGCGGCAGTTGCTGAAAAAGATATGGCGGAAACAATCGAAACAAAGGGCGTATTGGCTGCTGATAAGAAACCGGTTTATTTTGATAAAAAAGGGGAAGTTTTCAGGAATTCTTGGTGGAACAAGGGTCTGCTGTCCGTGTTGGTGACCCGCTCTATTCGTACGAAGTGGATAATTATGCGGAAACAAAGGCAGATTTGGAGCAAAAACAGCGCCAATTAACCGATGAATTGGTGCGATGGAGCAGGCGGTCGCATCTCTGTCAGCCTACCGGATCCCCGAAACAGACACCAATGCTGTTTTTGAGGGAGAAAATAGCAGCCTCGAGCTGGAAGGACGGTCAGTCGAGGCCAATTACCTGAAAGAGGAATTTTTGATGGAAAAAGAAATGGAGCTCGCCCAAAAACGCGCACAACTGGAAAGCATTCAGATGCAGCTGTCGGAGCTGGAGTCAAATGGTGAAACGGTGACGGCAACAAGTCCGTACGAAGGAAGTGTCATGGCATTGTCTGAATCGCTGGACAATCCCGTTGTCACCATCCGTGGAACCGAACTGTATGCAGAAGGTCAGCTGACAGAAGCACAGCGAATGGAGGCTGAGGTGGAAATGCCTGCTGAGGTTGCCATCCATGAAGGTGACACTGTGATAAACGGGGCGCTGGGTATGCTTGCTGATAACCCAGAATCCGTTCATGTAGACGGCGAGAGTGCGTATGCTTTTCAGGTTACGTTTGATGAACATACAGGAGGGCTGCTGCCGGGTTACCATGCAGATGTGGCCATCACAACAGCAAAGTCGGAGGATGCCCCTGCTATCAGACAGGAACTGCTGGCCGGAAATAACCTATGGAAGATGACGAGTGAGGGGACGCTGACAAAACAGCCTGTTGAAACCGGGATTGTTACAAATAACTTTGCCGAACTGACAAAGGGTGTCGAGCCAGGGGAATGGGTTGCTGCAGATGATCGGGATCAATTCCGCGAAGGTACTGTGTTCATTACGCCATTGAAACTGCAAGACATAGAATGGAAACAGTTGGGGAAATATGATAATGTAAATTGGAAACGGTATATAGTCACAGGACTCTTGGCCAGATAATGTTTGGTCCTGCTGGAAGCGTGGAATAATTTCTCAAAAACATTTTATCAGCAGTGGATGGCCGGCTGCTGTCGGATGGATATGGCTGTGAATGGTTTGAAGAGGGGGGACATAAAGGATGGAGCTGGTTTATACAGGGGTTCTGCTGTGTGCTGTAGCTTTTGCTGTTGTTGCTGTCTTTGCATCAGTTGCATTAAAGCGTGCTGCGGACACGATGGAAACCCTCAGTAAGACATTGGGTGATGTGGAGAATAAATGAACCATATTACACCGGAACTGCGGAAAACAATGGAGGAAACAGGTAAAACAACAGAAAATCTGCATGATAAACTTGGCGCGACAGATGGCCTGTTCGATTCACTTCAGTATATGGGAAGTGCTGTTCATACATGCAACAGGCTGCTGCATTCGAAAACGAATAAACTGTCGGCGCTGCGGTCACCGCAATTTGTGGACAAGCTGACGGAGACCCTTAAATGGGGGGGAAGTCGCTAATAAGGTATATCACCGGTGGAAACGGGACGAAAAGAAGGAAGACAACACTTCAGGTACCAACGAAAAATGGACAGGAGATGAGGGATGATTATGAGTTTAACCGGAATAGGCGTTATTTTAATTGGGGTAGCCTTACTTATTATCGCGGTGTATGCAGCCTGGACACTGAACAATTTGGCAAATGTGCTCCGGGGAATGGAAAAACGATGGAACACCTGCCCGATCAACTTGATGATCTTTTCAGGGAAACCGGCACAGCACTCAACCAAACAAATCAGACCATTTCAGAAGTGAATGATAAGCTGCACACACTTAGCCCGCTATTTTATATGGTCCGGGATGTCGGTGAGGCTTCCAGAAAACTGACTTCTCCACTGGCAAGGTTCAGTTCATCTGTGGACAAAATGGGCAATCATGAAGCGCAGGACGATTAAAAAGACCCCTCTCGAAAGAGGGGTCTTTTCTATCTTCTTCGTTGCCAGACGCAGTAGCCTAATGCAGCAATACCGTATACCCATTCCAGGTTGTAGCGTTTCATGATGGCGTTGTCTGTTTTGCTTTCATTTCCTGGTTAATGGCTGCGGCCGATGCTGAAAGATTCTGTACTGCTTTGCCAATATCGCCGGCAATTTGAATGACGGGATCCAGTTTGCTTATCTGCTGATTAACTCCACTGATGGCGGTGGTTCCCGAACGAAGTGTGCTGCTGGCATCAGTCATGATACCTGCCACTTGTTCAGGCAGTTCACTGGTTGTATTCTGCAGGCTGGAAAGAATGCCTGTTAGCTTTTTCAGCGGCTTAATCAGTAAGATTGCTATAGCAACGGATGCGAGACCAATAAGGAGGATGCCGATTCCTGCCCAGTCCATTTGACCAATCCCCCTTTCCTGGCAGTTAAGAAAGTATAAATACTTTCTTACTGCATAAGTTCACCTAAGGCAATCGCCTGAGCCTATAGGGCTTGGCGTTAGCTGAGTTTTCTTTATCGTTTTTCTGTGGATACACCCATTTTATCATAAAATGCATTCTTGTCCCATAGAATGGTCCAAGCAGGAGAATGAGAAGGGGCGAACGGTATGGAACGAATGAAGAATGTGCTGATGTGGGGAGCAGGTTTGATTGTACTGGCGATGCTTATTCAGTATCCAATCGAAAAAGCGGATTCAACATGGGAGACGTGGTCCCTACCTTTGTCCGGAAAGACAATCGTCATTGACCCTGGACATGGCGGTGTGGATGGAGGAGCAGTCGGAAAAGATGAAACGCTGGAGAAGGATATTGCGCTTTCTGTTGCCAAAAAAACACGTGACTATTTGCAGCAATCCGGTGCACTTGTTTACTTGACAAGGGAAACGGATAAGGACTTGGCAAAGGCTGACACAGAAGGGTTGTCACGCCGGAAAGCGGAAGATATCCGAAACCGGCTTCAATTTATTCACGACAAGGAAGCGGATTTCTTTGTTACCCTTCACCTAAACGCGCTTTCTTCGGAAAAGTGGCACGGTGCACAAACGTTTTATAACCCGGAGGATGGCAAAACCAACACCTGGCCGAAATGATCCAGGCTGAAATCACCCGCAACTTGGAGAATACAACCAGGACGCCGCTCGCTATTAATAATGTTTATTTGCTGAAACATGCTAAAGTACCGGGTGCCCTTGTTGAAATCGGGTTTTGTCCAACCAAAAGGAATTAGAGAACTTGAAGAAAGAGACCTATCAGGAGAAAATGGCTACCAGCATTTATGAAGGCATGCTTCGTTATATTACGGAAGAACCGCAGAAATGAATCCATCCTTTCCCATGATTCAAATCACTTAGAAATCGTGTGATTTGTGTTATACTGGCGTTATATGGAATGATGGAAGCAGATGTTCATATATACGCTAGGAAAGGGATGGTGACCAACCGTGTTATCAAAAGAAGAAGTAAGGGAATTGCTTAATCCTGTCAATGATCCGTTTATACATAAAACCCTGGAAGAAACCGGTGGCATAAACGAAATTACCATCAAGGAAGATAAGAAACATGTCAGTGTAAAAATCGGCATTGCTAAAACCAATACGGCCGAACAGATGCAGCTGCAGCAGGAAATTGTTGGTATCCTGAAGAAGAATGGAGCAACAACTGTCGGTCTCCGGTTTGAGCAGCTACCTGATGAGGTTATCCAGAAATACCAACCAGCCGCTGAGGCGGAACAGGAAAAAACACTCATGGGCGGAGCTAAACAGCCTAACTTCATTGCTGTTGCAAGTGGTAAAGGCGGTGTCGGCAAATCAACGGTAACAGTGAATTTGGCCATGTCACTGATGCGGCTTGGCAAAAAAAGTTGGCATTATTGATGCGGATATTTATGGTTTCAGTGTGCCGGATATGATGGGGATTGAAAATAGGCCGCAAGTTCGCGGTGAAAAATTATCCCGGTTGAACGTTTCGGTGTACAAGTTATTTCCATGGGCTTTTTTGTGGAGGACAACTCCCCGATTATCTGGCGCGGGCCGATGCTTGGCAAAATGCTCAGCAGTTTTTTTAAAGAAGTGGAATGGGGCGATTTGGACTATTTGCTGCTTGACCTTCCACCGGGAACGGGGGGATATAGCAATGGATGTTCATGAAATGATCCCAAGCTGCAAGGAGCTAATTGTGACCACGCCACATCCGTCTGCTGCATTTGTGGCTGCCCGAGCCGGTCAGATGGCACTGAAAACAGAGCATGATATTCTTGGTGTCGTTGAAAACATGGCCTATTATGAAAGTAAGAAAACAGGGGAAAAAGAGTATGTATTCGGAAAAGGCGGCGGAGAAAAGCTGGCTGATGTTCTAAAGACAAAAGTGCTTGGTCATTTACCACTGCAACAGCCATATGAAGAAGAGGATGAGTTTGCTCCATCGGTTTATCAGCAGGATCATCCGCTTGGTAAAGAATACCATAAGATTGCAGCGAAAATCGTCGCGAAAGTAGAGGAATAAAAAGAAGCAATAGCCCAGCTGCCTAGGCTGAGCCAGATGCTGTTCTGCATTATAAAGAGGTGGAATGAGACCACCTCTTTTATTAATGCTCCAGTTTAGCTTGTTCCACCACCAGATCCACCACCGCCGGAACCACCGCCGCCGGAACCGCCGCTGCCACTATCTTGCGATTGCTGTTGTCCTTGCTGTTTGGATTTCTCTTCAGCAGCTTTCAGCAGAATTTTTGTCATCTTTTCCTGGAAAAGCGGTGTTTCAAGTGTTTTTTGTATCTTTTCTTCCAAATGTTTACTGAATTCCTGGCTTTTCATCACACTCAGCATTTGGTCCGTTACTTGCGGATCTTTTATTACATCAATCATTTGCTGCTTAAATTCAGAGTCATTCATTAATTCCTTCATCAATTTCTTGTGCTGCTCAGACATGGATTTTGCGTACGTTTTAACAAATTTGGGGTCTTCAAATAATTTTTTTCCACATGTCCTTTGCTTTATCAGAGGAAAGAGCTTCATTGATGGCCTTCTTTACCTCTTCTGAATCCATCACAAGCTGCTGTTTCAGCTGTTTGTCAGATAATATATCTTTAAGTGCTTTTTGCCGTCCTCTGTCTGCAATATGTCAACAACCATTTTTCGTCGCATCGTAATCCGCCTTCTCTCCAGCAGCTTCTTGTCCGCTGCAGCCGGAGATGGTCATGGCGAGTATCAGGAACAGGGCACCAAAAATTGTTCGAAGCATGCTCAAGTCCTCCTTCCTCTTGTCTTTACTGTGTGTTACAAGGCGAAAAATATGCATTTGAGGAGGAAAAAAGAGGGTTTCATGCTAAAATGTTGGTGGATGTTCATCATGATTTTAGGAGGAGCATATTTTGGATAGTCGGAAAGTGACAGGTTTATTTTTTAAAACGTTAATGATTGGGGGCGTCGCAGGGTTAATTACCAGCTTTTTGTGAAATCCGCGTCCTATGCCAATAATTTGAATCCGTTTGATTTTCTGGAGCTGGCGGGGCTGGTTGTCTTTTTCCTCGGACTTGGCTTTGTCTTCAGTGTCATTAGCCAGACAGGCTTTTTGCATATTTATTTATCAATCAGTTTGGGCTTAGTCTGTTCCGTTCATTTTGGCCGACAGTGCAGGTGCTTTTGATTGCATTTGTTATGTTTGACTTGGTTTACTTTCCGTATACAAGTACAGAAGGCAGCATCTCCATTTTTTGGCTTATATTGATGGCGGCGGCTATTTTTGGGTATGGATGGATTGTGTCCACTATCAAGGCACGCGCAACAAATCGGAAAGCATTTATACCGGCATTGTTTTTAATGGTTGTCATTACCTCGGTGGAATGGGTGCCTGGACTGCGAACAAGTGGAACAGATTATGCATGGCTCATGATTATTCCATTGCTGGTTTGTAATACATACCAGCTGCTTATTCTGCATAAGCTGACAGGAAGTGTGAAATCATCAGCAGGCAATAATTCCGGTCAAAAGTCAGCCAAAGCAGCACCTAAAAAACATAACTGAACAAAACCCCAATTTTCCAGAGTTGGGGTTTTGTTTTGCTTATTTATCTTCATTTAGCCGGTTTGGATTCGGCATGCGCCTGGTTGATTAGTTCGGATATAGATACAAATTGGAAACCTTTATTTTTCAGACCGGGCAAAATGGTCTCCAGCGCTTTAGCAGTTTGTTTGACCGAGTCCGATGCGTGCAACAGGATAATATCGCCGTTGGATGTCTCATTCATGACAAAGTTTACGATCTTGTCAGTCCCAGGGTTTTTCCAATCGTTTGGATTAACGTTCCAATGTGTGACGGTAAAACCCTGCTTTTCGGCGAGTTCGATAATCTCTTTATTAAAGTGGCCGTTTGGTGGACGAAGAAGGTCCGTATCTTCGTATCCAAGTTTATCAAAGACATCTTTGGCCTGGACTAAATCTTTCCTCACTTCTTCGATTTCCTGATCAAGGTAGCTTTTATAACGATAGCCAAGCATCCCCAGTTCGTGTTCCTGTTCGGTAATTTCCTCTAAAATATCGGGATGACGTTCAGCCCACTCACCACTGACGAAGAATGTGGCTTGTACCTTTTTTCTTTAAGCTTTTCCAGAATATCGTGCACTTTTTCTTCTCCCCAGCTTATATTGAAAGTCAAAGCAATTTGGGGTTCGTCCGCATTCCCTTTGGTCAAAGCAAGTGGTTCATTTTGGATAAAACCGATAAAGTGCCATCACGTTGAAACCAGAGGAATGAAGCTGCAAATAATGCGAATATAACAACCGCCAAATAACGTTTCCACTTTTTGAACCGAAATGTATAAAAAATGTTCCATGAAATCATTCCCCTCAACAGTCCTTAATTCCATTCTATGTACAAGTTCTGCTTATATGAACACTTTTCTTCGTTTTAAAATCCCCGAGAAGGAGGAGGAGTTCCGTTCCATAAAAATATTGCAGTCCAAAGGGGATAAACTAGAGGGTACCTTGGGAATAGTAACGCTAATAAACGGAGCGTGAATCGTCCGGAGTTTTTTAGCAGTTAAATAAAGTATAAGTATTTTCTTATTGCATAAGGGCAAGGGTTATACTTTAAAGCATAAGGACTTCTAAGTTTCATAAGAATCTCTTTAGCGACAAGGCAAGATATCTAATGTATAGTTTAGCGTCATCTAATCCAACCCTAAACAATCCGTGACGATTTACCTAAAAATGCGGTTGAATTGTTTAAACGGTCGCTAAAAGGGAACAACAAGAAACAGACATATTTAGTTGAAGGTCAGGTGTTCAGCATGCTGGGATTTTTGATTAATGATGAAGAACAAAAGGAAATGGAATATGTAATAAACGTGAGCTTGAGGAATTACTGATGGACATGGAGGATTCCCGTATAGACGCTATGGTGAAAGATGCCATGAAAGAACGATACCAAACCATGTTTAATTTATACCGGCGGGTGGCAAACCAGCAGGAATGCATGAAGTACATACCAAAACGTTCCGATCATCAGTAAAGCTAGTTCAAGAGCTGGACTAAGGGGGGATTCACTTTTACATGCTGATTGGCTCTGTTGAATAGGGACGGTGCATGCAGAGAATATATAGAACTTCAGCGTTTGCCCAAACTCCCGGGCATGTATCATGGACAAAGATTGGGATTCTGTGCTATTCTGCTGTTGCACGGAATGGTGGCTGCTCATTGTCAGCCCTATATCTAACGTTTTTAACGCTTAATACAGAAAAATATGATAAACTATGTTTTTCGATGAATTTTTTGGTTTATCTATTGCACTCGAAAAATATTTATGCTATATTATTTTTGTTGTCAGCAAAACAACTGTCACTGACTCGGAGGTTAGACACTTCGAAAGGATTTATTCAACTGGTTATAAAAAATATTGAATATCCCATTGACTTTTATTGCAGCGATGATATAGTATTATACGTCGCGAAAACGACAGCAATCAAATTGCTCTTTGAAAACTGAACAAAACAGCCAGTATGATAAAACAGATGTCAAAGGTTGGAAATCAGATGCTTTAGCATCTGGAATTAA
>BBCA01000084.1 GCA_001311805.1 Lentibacillus juripiscarius JCM 12147
TTCTAGTTGGACTGGTTTTGTACTTTGTCTTCCAGCTCTTTCAGGCTTGATTCGATTTGCATCAGGTATTCCTGGATATTCTCCTGGTGTGGGTCCACCGTTTCTTTCCATGTTTTAACGGAATTTTTCATTTCTTGTGTAAGTTCCCTAACCAGAACAGCTCCCTCTTTGGACGTTTGCGTGATCTGTTCTTTCAAACGAATGCTATCGTTTCTTAGCTTTTCAAAAAGCTCCTTCCATTCCACACTTTGCTCTTTTGCCCGATTACGAAGATCCTTGCCGGATTCAGGTGTGCTCAGCAATGCTGTAGCAGCACCAGCCGCGCCGCCGGCAATAATGCCAAGAATAAACGATTTTCCCTTTGCCATACGTTTACGCTCCCTTCCACATTCTTCTATATTTTTTACCGGTAAAGATGCCTAAAAATCCCCTGACAAAAGAGTGCCAGGGGATTGATGGATGGATAGTGTTGCATGGTGTACATCTAGGCTGCTTTCAGTGGCTGTGACCGTTTTAATACAGATTGGACGATTGGATAAACAACTACCATGAAAGCTGTATTCAAGCACGCCGCCGGCAGTACGATCGTCGCAAACAGCAGTGTGAACGCGCCGTCCATCAGCCCGATGATGTAGAGTGCGACGGTCAGGAAGATGGAACCACTGATCATCGTTCCGGCTGCGGTCAGTACCGGCACATTTATTTTGCTGTTCATATGATCTTTGACTAGCAGCAGCAGCCCAAAAACAGGATACCGGTAATCGGTTTATCAATCATGTTTGCAATCTGTCCCCCGGGAGTCTGTGTTGTCAATGCTGAAATGAAACCGGCTCCCAGTGATAATACAGCGACATATTTTGCTTTCGGGAAAAGCATGATTCCCAGAAACATCATGGAAAGCAACATGTCAGGTTTCATTCCGTAAAGAATGGCGGTATAATAAAGTGCAATACAGCCCCAATCCCCAGCAGCATCGATAAAAGCACCAAAACTCTTGTATTCATTTCTAATCTCTCCTCTTCTCAGCTAAGCTAATGTTGGCTTTCCAGCTGTGCACGCTGCCAGCTGCGAAAACATACTATCAGTATAACAAAAAACCGCAAAAATAAAAGTGGTAATTTTCTAAAATTTACAAAGATGCATTAAGTTCCTGTGCGATATTCTGAAGGTCATCCTGCGTGTAATCATCCGAATGTACTGTCCAGTTTGATGAAAACCCATCATTTTCTCCATAGCGCGGAATCAGGTGAATATGTAGGTGAAATACGGATTGGTCAGCGGGCTTTTCATTGTTGTTCAAAAGATTCATACCGATGGGCTGATAAGTACTTTTGATGGCGTCTGCGATTTTTGGGATGCGCTCAAACAATTTTCCGGCAACTTCCGGTGGTGTTTCGTAAATATTCTTCGTATGTGTTTTCGGTATGACCAGTGTGTGTCCTTTTGTTACTTGGGAGATGTCCAGAAATGCATAAACGGCTTCGTCTTCATACACTTTTGCCGACGGAATTTCGCCGTCGATTATCTTGCAGAAAATACAATCCTCATGAGCCATGCCAAATCACTCCTGTTCCTGTTTTAATCTATTGTATATTGAGAGCAGGGGAGAAGTAAAGCAATCCTAAAGAAAACTTGGCAAGCGCCAAGCCTTTTAGGCGCAGGTACTTAGCTTAGTTGCACTTATAATTAGGACGTTAAAATTTTTACTGTATAGAGTAATCACCTTAGCAAAATGAGGGTGGAGTCTTCTCGCCTAAAATGATAAAGTTTGATACATTTACATTGACAAACCAATTGCAACTGTTCCGCAAACGGGCCATTTTATTGCATAAAATTCAAAGTGTATTCCATTTAAGAGAAGGTGTAAAAGATGAAAAAATACGTGGTGTTTATATTAAGTTTCGGTTTGTTATATGTGGTAGGTCAAGTTTTATCAGGTTGGCTTCTGACAGCACTTTATACTCCCGACCTATCTTCAGTGAATGGTAATATTGAACAAGAAGTGGAATTTGGTCGGATTTCAATAATTCCTTTTTTGATAACCCTTTTGGTGGCGACCATAGCCTACTTTTTCTCTCAAAGATTATTTATATCTAGGAACAAATAGTTCACCAATCGGGCGCTTATCGCGAACAAGGTAAGCGTCATTTTTAGAGAAAAAGGATTGAGTTAGTTCCTGGAATTTGAAATAATTGGTATAAATCAAAGGCAGTATTGTTAAATGTAGTCTGGAGGTTTAAAGTGAGAAACTGGATTTTTCACAGCCTCAACATAATGGTTTTTATTATTGTAGAGGCAATCTGTTTATTTGCTTTTTTAAGTGTTAATTCACTTTTTATTCGTTTTATTATTATAGCTACTGTTGTTTGGTGGGGAATTTTTTATTTTATTCAATTTCGAAAAGAAACATATGCTTGGAGACTTATCTGGTTTTTAATTTCTGTAACCGTTTTGTGGTTTTGGATAGATTACTGGAATTTCGCATCGTTAGGGGGCTGGAAGATTTAAATGAGAAATCGGATTTTTCACATCCTCAACATAGTTATTTTAATAATTATTGTACCGATTAGTCTATTAGCTTGGTTCGGAAATGCAATGAGCCAGGTGTCTTACCCTGGGATAGACTTTGCAATTATGACGACTTATGTGTGGTGGGGTGCTTTTTATTGGATTCAGCTTTCAAGAAAAGAGACCGTATGGCGAGTGGCTTGGTTCCTCATCTCCCTCGGTGTTCTATCGTATTGGATGGCTGGTGGCGGTGCCTCTTTCTGGAATTTGATATTCGAATAAATTAGATGAAAGTCTTTGAAAGTCTTAACATAGCTAATCTAATAAAATGCAATCGTGATAGCAGCCAACAACAGGACTATTCCGTAAAAGGGCGCACTTCTGGAATAAGGATCAGCGCCCGCATTATACATAAGGGCCATTTTGTGGAGCAGTGTATGTTAAAATTGAAATAAATCATCGGTAAAAGGAGTTTTATTTTATGACGACAAAAGAGTTAAATAAAAATAAAATCAGAATAGATATTTCTCGAACTATACTCGCAATACTTCTGTTCTTTGGTATATACACTTTTTTTTAATAAGGAACCGGTCGCTGCTAAGTTACTTGCAATGGGAGGTTCTATTGGATTTTGTTTTTATTAATTATGTCCTTTAGGTCGCTATCAACATCAAATAATTAATCATCTATTTAGTTCCATTAAAGGGTGCTATTACTGAACAAATTTGTGGTGATTTTGAAAGAAGGGGCGGGACTTTAATTGACATATTTTAAAATCAGTATAGTTCTATTTTTGATTAGCATATGTCTGTTGCTTATTGGGTTATTTGTGGAGAAGATAAATTATGGCTTTATTATTGCGGGTATGATTGTCAATTATATAGGGGTGGCTATGATGATAACTGGTGCTATAAAAGGTTTAAAAAAGTTAATTAAAGTTGTTCTTCAATCGGGCGCTTTCGCGGAATAATTGCAGGATTTTTGATGGAAAATTGAATGAGAAAATAAGCTGACATACATTTAAAGAGGAGATTAGCAATGGATACTCCAACTATTAAAGAACTTCAATCCCGAGGGGAAATTCTTGAGGCTTTTCCAGTAATAAATCAATTACGTACTCATCTTGATAAAAAAGCCTATCTTGATTTGGTAACGGAAGCCAAGGAAAGGGACATGTACAGACTATTCGCTTTGTATGACCAAGGAGAAATTGTTGCGGTTACAGGGTTTAAACCCATGATCACACTTTATTACGGGCGCTTTGTTTGGGTATGCGATTTGGTCACTGATGAAAATAAACGTTCAAATGGTTATGGTGAAAGCCTGTTATCCTACGTACATGAGTGGGCTAAAGCAAGTGGCTACGAAAGCGTTGCCTTATCATCAGGATTAAAGCGTACCAATGCACACCGATTTTATGAAGAAAAAATGAATTATGACAAAGTGAGCTTTGTATTTAAAAAACCTTTATAAAGCAAACGGGCGCTTATCGCGAATAAGGTAAGTGCCATTTTTATAGAAAAAAGATTGAGTTAATTCTTGGAATTTGAAATAATTGGTATCAAGTTAAAGGGACAGATTGTTGTATAAATTTTGGTGAGTTTTCACGGTAAGAAAGGCAGAAAGGGTGACATCCAATTTTTCTACTTATAAAGGTGGTCTTGGGAGTTCTAATGTTTATCGCAGGATATAAAACTGCAGAAAAAACAAATAAAAGAAGTAAATTATTACGGAGGTAACAGTTAATGCAACCGGGCACTGTTCCAGAATAAAGGGTAACGTCCAAATTGCAATTGTAGGGCCAGATTGTGGCACAGGGAATTAACTACTTAGGGGGGGATTGTATTGCAACAAAGAAAATTATTTTGGTTAGGTTTTTATTGTTTGCTGTAGGTGGCCTATCTTTGGCTGTAATTCAAAATGAATTTAACAGTACTAACATCATATTTTTTATTATTGCTGTGACTGGATTACTTCTTATTAGCGTACCTAAAATTAGGAAAAATAAGGAAACCTAAACAACGGCTCAGACATAGTGGTATTAGTTGAATATCTTAAGCAATCGGGCGCTAATCAGGAATAAATATTAGCGCCTAATCTGGCTATAGGGATCAGATTGCGGTGTCAAATATGGATCATTACGAGGGGAGTGTGAATTATGCAAAGAACAAGAAAAAATACAGTGTTAAAGGCAATCGGACTTTCACTGCTTTTTACGATTATTGCTTTTCTTGTTGTAGATAACCCTAAGCCTAATACAGCAGTTTATTTGCTTGTTGGGTGGATTGTTTCATTTGCAGCAATTTGCATTATATCTTTAATCACCTCAAGAGCACATAAGAAATTTTTGAAAGAGAGTTAAACTGTTCTACAATACCAGCTCATAGCAGAAAAAGACTATTCAATCATCGGGCGCAAATCTGGAATAAAGCTGCGCCTGATATTGCTTTAAAGGGCCATTTTGTGGAACAAGATGCTTTATTGAGAGGGTGTTGAATATTAGTGATTGTATTCCTACTAATGAGCATAATAGATTAAAAAATAAATTACTGATTCGTACTTTTGTTTCTATTCCAATAACCATAAGTTTCACAGTTTATTTATATAGTTCGCTTCTTCAAGGTGAGCTGAGAGGTCTTAATAACCTATTGTATTTAATCGTTGTGACCCTTATTACAGTATCAATAATTTGGATTTTAATGAATACAGCTAACCAAATTAAAAAGGAAAAGCAAAGGGAATTTAAAAAGAAGAATAAAAGCAAAAAACGTATCGCCATTGAGTATGTTTTAATTATTCTATTGCTTATCGTACTCGTTGCTTACGCCTTATAAATATCTGGTGTGTGGTATTAAATAATCGGGCGCATTTCTGGAACAATGAATCTGCGCCCAATATTGAAGAAAAGGGCCATTTAGTTGCATAAGTAAGGGGGGAGAATAATTGGATTCAGTATTGAGTTTATTAGGCAACATAGCCACTATGATTTTCTTTTCATTCAAGGATATTACCGAGGAAGAAATTGAAAATAACATTAAATATTTAGAGCAAGAAAAGTGGTTTCAAGCATATTTAAACAATGATAAATATAATAAACTGATTGCTAATAACACCACGATACGTAAGGTGATCGGAAGCATAAATATTAATAAGATGTCAAAACCAAATTATCATAAAAGGCAACAAATTAGGGTTGAAAAAGTAATTAATAAACAAACCGCCAATTAGTGGTTTTAAACTTATTCCAGAATAGGGCGCAAGAACGGAATAAGTCTTACTCCTACCTTTGGTTTAAAGGTAGAGGAACATTTTAATAATTGGAAGGAAAGTTGGATGAGTAAAGAGGATGAATCGTTTCGATATTTGAAACTTCGGCAGAAAATAATTGTTGTATTAGCTCTTACTTTAGTTGTTTCAATTGCAATTGCTATTGTTTTGGTGGATTCTTTTTTGGACTCACAGGTTTTTTCTCTTTGATTGGTGTGACCTATGAATCCACTGGAACCTTACTTCTATTTGTTCTCTATTGTTTTTTAATAGGTATTATTTTCGAGGTAATCGAAAAGATAGTCTTGGTTTTATAGTGAAGGCAAATATCCGTCAAAGTGAAAAAATTTCTTTGGACAGTATTTGTTAAGTTTGGGTTAACTTGGGTTGTGATTTATACGGTTGATGAATTAATGGGTACGATCACTCTCTCTGGGTTTGCAGAATTTTTGACTGCACTTCTAATAGTCAGTATAGATATGATATTTGATGATGAAAAAGGAACAACGAAAAGAAATAACAGATTAAAGTAACTGAGTCATTCAATTAAATTAAGATATTTATTCCATAACACCCTAATACCAGCTAATTGCAGAAAAAGACTATTCAATCATCGGGCGCTTTTCTTTAATTAGGATTTGCGTCAATATTTATTATGAAGTTCTATGGTAAATGTCTAAATAGTGATATAATAATGTTAAATGAAAGGGGCGGTAAAATTGAAATGGTCAGAAGTTAGAAATATGTACCCGGATCAATTTGTTAAACTGAAAGTACTATCGTCTCATATTGAAAATTATCGAGAAATCATTGAAGATATGGCTGTTATAAGACCTGTACCGGACGAATCAGCAACAAAAGAACTTTTAAAATCAAAAGATGAAGATTTAGTTTATCACACTTCCCATGAAAATATTGTACTTGAAGTCCGGCAAGATGTAGGGTTGAGGAGATTCTACTAACATGAAAATAAAATACAAACATGGATTGCTACTAGTGGATATGACGCTGAGATATAATGGGAAAAATAAAGTGATCGAAAATTTGGTGGTGGATACAGGGGCTGCTCGAACACTCGTTTCTCAAAATGCAGTAGATGATATTGGTATGCAGGTTGATTCACATGATAAGATTGTCACTTATTATGGAATTGGTGGAAAAGAGTATGCATTTAGAAAAAATGTAGACAGTATCCAAATCAGTGACTATACGATTGAAAGCATCGAAGTCGATTTTAATGATTTTGGATATGAGGATATTAACGGATTGCTTGGATTAGATTTGTTAATGCAAGCTGGATTTACTATAGACTTATTACAGCTTGAAATGAATAGAAAGAGTTGAGGGGGAATCCTAAAGGGGGTTCCTTTTATCTTTATAAGTGATGATTATTACAGATGGTTTAAACTCTTAATTATTAGACTATTCTGCGAACTGGCGCTGTTCTAAAATAATTTTATAAGCGGACTCTCAGATGATTGGAGTGGAAGGTGGCGACTCCTGCGGGAATAGCATGAGCTGAAGACCCCGCAACGAAGCGTAGCGATGAGGGCTGAAGCCATGCCCGCGGAAAGCGTCCGCCTGGAACGGAAATCAACGGGTTGTACGCTATACCCCTAACGGGCGTAAGATGAATAAGAAGCTTTTGGTGATGTTTAGCGTAAAGGCGAAAACCTTTACGATTGGAAATACAGAAATGCACTATGTTGTCTTTGGAAAAGGAGAAGTACCTCTTTTGATCATACCGAGGTTGTGAGACGGATTACAGGAAATCCTCAAAGGCTTTAGCTTTCATTTATCGATAATATGCTTAAAATACAGGGTGTATTTTTGCAGTCGGAAGACCCACCTGCCAAAGGTTTAGCACCACAATCCGTACGACAAGCATCGACGGTTTATATCATTATCATATCACACTCCTCCCTCAATTCTTCATCAAATCATTACACACAGTTAATGCCCACTTTACATTTAGGTGATATGGTTGATGTGTAATAGGAGGGAGGAAACAAATGAATATACGTGCATTGTTCATTGATATGGATGGAACATTGCTGACGTCATCAAATGAGATTTCACAACGCAATGCGGAAACGATCAACAGATTGACAAATCAGGGTGTTAAAGTTTTTCTGGCGACAGGGCGTCAATATGAGATCACAGCACCTTACCATAGTCTGCTTGGCTTGAAAGCACCGATGATCTGCCTGAATGGTGCTTCCATTCATGATGGATTCACTGGAAGGGTTGTCCAGATGAATCCGGTTGTGCTGGATGAGGCGCACTTTCATCGTGTAACGAATGAAATCCCGTGCAATATCATTGTGCACACAACTGACGGTTTCTATTGCAACAAGACGTGCAAGGAGGTTGATGAGTGGACCAGGGAAGGCAAGGTTCCGCCAAGGTATATCGGCGACTTGCGGCATGTAGATTACCGGAACGTGCTGAAATGCAGTGTCAGGACAGGCTGCCACGGTTCGCATATGTCACATTTATTTAGTGATGC
>BBCA01000085.1 GCA_001311805.1 Lentibacillus juripiscarius JCM 12147
GCTCAAACCGAGCGCGAGCAACGCCAAATCGAGCGCAACCTACCTCACCCCTAACCCACGCACCCACTCCCAACAAAAACAAAATTTTCCCGGAGTACCATTCGTTTTTGCAGGAAAATATGCTATGCTTAAAAGAGGATTTTCGATTGGAGGACGTATCATGTCGTTATCACGTATTATGAAGTTTATCACGGGCGGGAGCGAGGCGTTTCTTGGCATTCCGTTTGTTGGCGGGGCGTTTGTTCTGAGCACTTCCTGGGGTGCGCTGTTTGTAATGTTCATCGCGCACCTGGTCACGCTGATTATCGCACGGAAAGCAAATGGGAGCATGGCGGGCAGCATCCTCGGTATGATTACATCGTTTGTTGGTGTGATTCCTGTCGTCGGTATGACGATGCACATTATTACAGCTATTATTCTGCTGGTCGACGCCATTATTCACAAGCAGTAGCCGCCGAATAAGCAGTGGCTGGCGCAGTTGTTTGGAAAAAATATCCATATCATCACTCCGCACCCAGCCCATCAAGTGCATCCCATCCACGCCGGCCGCTCATCACCCGGTCACCACGCCACACCAAACAGCACATTCATCCGGCATCTTCACTCAAGCGGACCGAGCTGCACTGATTTTTGATCATCTGGTTGGCGACTTCAGAGAACATCAGCCCGATGGCAATCGCCCCGGCGAGGAGCATGACTTTTGCCGACAGCTGGACAGCCGTATGATAGTCATTTTCCACAAAATGCCGCATCGCATCGTAGGCAACACCGCCCGGCACAAGTGGAATAATGCCGGAGACGCTAATCGTGATGACCGGCAATTTGAACAGCTTGGCGCAGATTTGGCTGAGGACGCCGGCAAGTATCGCGCCGAAAACGGTCGCAGGCACCACGTCCATGCCGCCCGATGACAGCATATAATACAAAATCCAGCCGGACATGCCGACCGTACCACACTGCACAAGTGCCCGTCTCGGCGCATTGAACAGCACGCCAAACCCCGCCGCAGCTATGAAACTCGTTCCCAATTGTGCAATAATCGTAAGCAAAACCAGTCATCCTTTCTCCTTCAGGGACGTCGCAGTCGCTCCGGACAGAATTTTACCCAAAATCCCATCAGCAGCCCGCAACCCTTATCTAAAATATACCTGCGCACCTTTTTACGGCCTTAAAATGCAAACACAACTGCCACACCAGCTCCAATGGCAAAAGCGGTCAGCACGGATTCAACGCCCTTGGACACACCTGCAACGAGGTGCCCAGCCATCAAATCGCGCACCGCATTGGTAATGTGAAGCCCCGGCACTAGCGGCATGACCGCGCCATAATCACTTTATCCAAACTGGCACCATACCCGTTGGCGATAAACAGCATGGCCAAGAGCCCCAAAATGAACGATGCAATGAAATGCGCGACAAACTCACTTCCACCAACTTGCCCGCACCGACCATCGCGGCGTAGCCAACCCCGCCGGCGACAAATGCAGGAATAAAATCAGGCCACGTTCCGCCAAACATAATGGCAAAACTGCCGCTCACAAAAGCCGCCGCAATAATCTGCATCCAATACGGGAACGTGAGCTGCGCCTGATCAACATCATTCAGCTTCCCAAGCGCCTCGTTAATCGAAATTTCCTCCGCGGTAATAGCCCGCGAAATGCTATTCACCGCAGCAATTTTATGCAAATCCGTTGCCCGGTTTTGAATTCGGATAAAGTTCGTTACATCCGCAAAATCAGCCGAAAAATTAATGCCAGTCGCGTCGCATAGCTTTGAACATTTTCCAACCCAAACGCCTGCCCAATCCGGTTCATCGTATCCTCCACACGATACGTCTCCGCACCACTTTCCAGCATAATCTTCCCCGCCAGCATACTCACCTTCGCAATCAACACCCGATCCATCATCACCGCCACCACCTTCCATAACAATAACATTATAAAACCTCCAGCCCCATTTGGAAAGCAGCGGGACAGGCTTACTGTCCCAAGTGGAGCCGGAACGTAGGGGCAGGCGCCTTGTCCCAGTGCGCCGCGGGTCAAATCGAGGGGCGTGGGGGAACTTGAGAGGGCGGCCCTGAATTGCGCAACCGTGACTAAGATTTCCCAGCATTTCAATATCTGATAGAAAAACCTTCAGCTATAAATCGTTTCTTTCAACTATAATCGTACACAACCAGAAAAGGTGTCATGATTTTTAAAAATAAACATCACACCTTTTCTGTATCCGATTCGATTATAGGGTAACACAATGAAATGGGAGAGCTGCACATACAGAATGGTTTTTGAAGTGGGAAAGGTACCCAGCACGCTGCTTTCAAGCAGTTACCAAAGATGGAGGATACGCCGCCCTGCCATTCACCTTTACTTTGAGCTCAAACCGTGTTTTGCCTACAGAACGGGGGAACCTACTGATAAGTATCTTTACAGGTAATGCGCTCCATAAAGGACACCCAGACAAGGGCGTCCCTATGATCAATACTGCTCATACAAAATGGTCTGGGCGATACCGGTAAAATACTCGGATTCATCCACAATATGGTCAACAACGACTTTTGCGGTATGATTGCCCGAAACGACAGTACTCTCTGTTTTCACCTGTCTGCAAAATTGGATAAATGCCTGGCTTTCCTGCAGACAGAAGGAAACAAGGTCAAGTACTTGCTGGTACAGCGCCGGTGAAATGTGCTTGTTGCTCCGGACGACCGACTCAATGAACCGCTTCACATGCTGATGCGTGGTATTCAGCACTTCCTCCCAATGCTTCAGCGCCTTCACATATTTTTCTTCCAAATCCGTGACGAGCTCCCGCATGACAACCGTATGCTCCGCTTCCTGCTCCTTCCAGAACTCAGCCTCATCGAGCACCCGAAGCGGCATTTGCCCCCCCATAATAAAACTGCATTCAAACTCATCCTCCCGATCTCACAAAAATTGATGTCCCACTAATAGCTATGCAGCCAGTAGGACATTCATGCCAAGGGGGGACGAGGGGACAGGCTTACTGTGCCGGCGGGGGAAAGCGGATCGAATTCACTTAATAGCACTTCGATGAACAAACATACTAGGACTTTATATAAGTATTCCTTCCTAAACCGGTTAAATGGTCTTTATATCCTAGTAATAAGCCCAGCATGGTGTTTGGATAACCTAACGTTTCTCTTAATTCCTTAGTAGAGCATTCTGGATTTCGCAACAAGATTTTTTGAACCTTTGTAATTTCATTCATGTCAAATGCAATTTTATTAACCATAAATGGTGAAAGATATTCTGCGATATTTATTTGTGTTAATTCCTCGTTCCCTGTCCATTGAAACAATCTAATTTGTTGTTGAAAACGTTCGAGATTGTTTTTTTCAATAAGGAACCGATAAATTAAATCGCTTTTAATTTTAGAAACATCTGTGTCTTTTAAGTAATTCCTTTCCAAAAGAAAAACTACCATCCCCATAAAAGTATCGATTATTTGCAGGGGAATTGATTTTGTGGAATCTTGTGATATTACTTTGTTTACACGATAATTTTTATTTCTGTAAGCTGAGTGAGCATTCATCTGTTCTATAAGTTTTTCATTTAAATGAAGTTTTTCATACTCATCATTCTGATCAATTTTAATTTTGACATTGACTAACTGATTACCGGAATCTAAATGGGAAAGATCTCTAGTCAGACCGTAGAAAAGTCTTTCCGGAATTTTATATAGAATAAGCTCCTTAGCTCTTGTGCAGTTAAACCTATATTAGCTGCCGAATGTAATGCATCTTCATTGTTTACAATTAAGATATTTATTCTAATGTCTTCATTTATTACTGTATCCAGCATCTGAAAATACTTTTTAAAAATGTCTATCCTTTGTATAATCGGCAAAATGCAGCTCGCTATTAGAATGAGTGGTTTTAAAAATATCCCTGACTTTCTTTACAATTTAAGCTAAGGATGAATCTGTACCACCGTAAGCTCCGTAATATGAAAACTTATCATTAAATTGATCAATTTTGGTTGACTCATCAAAGTAAATTAAATAATTCATAGCAAACTCCCAACAATTTTTGTATTGACAGTTATTCGCAAATCATGTAATCTAATAGTAAATTGTATTAGTTTCTCCGCTACCGACAAATGCAGAGCTGCTAATACAAAAAATATTAGCTTTTCTCCGCTACCGTTCTTGCAGGGCTGAGCTAACTTATATTTAAAATGAGATGAGGCTAGGTTACTAGTCTCTTTTATTATACCATATTTTGTTTGGTAATGTTCGGAAAATTAATATTTCAATTGGATTTTGTTTCGTCTCATTCTGAAGCAGTGGAACCTGACGGCAGTAGTTGTGACGCTTAGACGCCAGCTTCCGCCCTGGTACCTGCCTCCCACACCAATAGTTTGCCTCGCCCGCGCTCCATCCGCTATAATGTTAGCTAATACACCAATGTTCGACATCCAATTTCAAACAAGGAGACACACCATGTTTGCTTATACCGATATGGCGGCAGCTTTTGCGATCGCGTTGCTGTCGGCATTTCTTCTTACATACCCGGTCAAAAAGCTGGCCATCCTTATTAAAGCGGTTGACCTGCCGAACCATCGCAAAATCCATACCGAAGTGACACCAAGACTGGGCGGCCTGGCCATATTTATGGGCGTTCTGCTCGGTGGACTCTATTTGCAGCCGCACCACGAGCATCTGCCGGAGATCCTGCTCGGTGCCATCGTCATCCTCATTACCGGTGCACTTGATGACCGTTATGCGATCCGCCCGGTGGTGAAGCTGGCCGGCCAATTAATTGCGTCTTCGTTTCTCATTTCCTCAGGCCTGATCATCGAGCGGATCACGATTCCGGTGTTCGGCATGGTCGACCTCGGATTTATGAGCGTGCTCATCACCGTGCTCTGGGTTGTCGGCATCACCAACGCGATCAACCTTATTGATGGGCTCGACGGCCTTGCTACCGGTGTCACGACGATTGCGCTTACCAGCATGTTCGTCATGGCGATTATCGACGCGCAGGTTGTCGCGGCCTATTTGTGCATCGTTCTGATTGGCGCGAATCTCGGCTTTTTGTACCACAACTTTTACCCGGCAAAATTTATATGGGGGATACCGGTTCGAATTTTCTTGGATACATGATCGCCGTCGTGTCGGTTGTCGGCCTGTTCAAAAATATCGCCCTGTTCAGTTTCATCATCCCGGTCATCGTTCTGGCCGTGCCAATTTTTGATACGCTGTTCGCCATCGCGAGGCGGGCTTACAATAAGGAGCCGATCATGATGCCGGACAACAAGCATATTCATTACCAGCTGGTCGCAGCCGGATTCAGCCACCGAAAAACCGTTCTGATTATCTATGCGTTCAGCGCGTTGTTTGGCACCCTGGCCGTGCTGTTTTCGTATGCAAGCCTGTCGACCGCTCTTGTCGTCACGTTTCTCATCCTGCTTCTGCTGCAGCTATTTGCTGAAATTAGCGGCGTGGTTGCAGGCGGCAAAAAACCGGTTATCGGTACGTTCAGGAAAATGGTTTGGCGGCGGGGGAGAGAGTATTAGGTGATTGGTGTGGGGGGATTAGGAGTAGCTGATTGTACGTCATTGGTATATAATAAGGGTAAGAAGGTAAGAAACTAAGGAAGAAAGGAGAAAATGTGAAATGGGTATTTTTAAATCGAAATATGCCCGTCTGACCGCAAAGGGACAAATTACCATCCCCAAAAGCGTCCGCCAGGCGCTTAATGTTGAAGAAGGCGACCAGCTTATATTCACAAAAGATGAAGATGGTAAAATGGTTGTGAAAAAAAGGCGCGCTGGTTGCTTTTGACGAATTTGCAACTGCAATCGGCCAGGAAGCAGAAGATAAAGGAATTACTGAAAAAGAGCTGCTTGAAGACTTGAAGGAGGTACGGAAGGAGATGTGGAATGAGCGAAGGGAGAACTAAGCTTCGGGAAGTTATTCAAAAAGTCCGGTAAAAATGACACATCGAATTTCTTTGTTGGCTTGCTTTTCCGCTACTCATGTATCTTTCTACATACATTCTGTTGCTCAAAGCTGCGCCGCCTAGAACTTCTCGGTCCTTTTTATCCTCCTTTCTGAATACAAGCTTCGAGTGTTTGTTGATTCAAATGTATTTATTTCAGCACTGATTTCAGAAAATTCACCTTGCCGGCAATTGATAAAAGTGGTCATCCGAAGTCATCAACTTATTCTATGTACACAGTCATTACAAGAAATCACGCGTGTTATAAAAAAGAAATTCCCTGGTAAAATTGTTGAATTGGATACTATGTTAGCCAGCCTCGATTTTGAACTAGTGTATACACCTAAAGATACCTCTCTGCTTGATATACCATATATTCGAGATTCTGAAGACCTTCCTATTTTAATTTCCGCTATAATTGCTAAATCAGATATATTCGTAACTGGTGATAAAGACTTTCATACAGAGGAAATACAAGAATCTCTATATGTTTGTACACCTGCAGATTTTCTTAGCAATTTCACATAAGACTGTGGAAACTAATTCATTCTCAGGAATTAGTGTGATTACTTTTGAAAATCATTCCTAATCATTGTTTTTTTCATCTGCTAATCCACGAAGAAAGTCTGAACGTTTTAAAAGATTATCTTCTGCCTTTCCTGCCAGATCATTGCCTTCTGTCCAGTTATCCATATGTTGGCGTTCGGCCAATAACGCTGCAGCTTGCGTGTTATCCAATTCTTCTTCTAAAGTGTCTATATACTTCATCATGGCAACATAAGCATCTTTGGACAGCTCGTTGACCGGCCTAATTGGGTAACATTGATATAACCATCAACGGAATGAAAACCTCCTTTATGCCTCGTTATTATCACCTCCGTTGTACTATTAATCATATTTTAAAACACAATTTAATGTGATTTTAATTACATTAAATTGTGTATTTTAGCCGAAACGAAATTATTCTAAACCAGCATTCCATGCATACGCGGAAAAAATTCCTATACAATAGAGGGAAGAGGAGGAGAATTATGCAGCAAATCAAGAAAGCAATCATCCCAGCAGCAGGTCTTGGCACGCGGTTTCTGCCGGCAACAAAGGCGATGCCAAAAGAAATGCTGCCGATTGTGGACAGGCCGACGATCGAATATATCGTCGACGAGGCGGTCCAGTCGGGCATCGAAGACATCATCATTGTTACCGGTAAAGGCAAGCGGGCGATTGAAGACCATTTCGACCATTCGCTTGAGCTGGAAGACAACCTGATGAAAAAGGAAAAATTCGAGCAGCTCGAGCGCATCCGGAAATCGGCAAATGTGGATATTCATTATATCAGGCAAAAAGAGCCAAAAGGACTGGGACACGCCGTCTGGTGCGCCCGCAAATTTATCGGGGACGAGCCATTTGCGGTCCTTCTGGGCGACGACATCATCCAGAGCGAAACACCCGGCCTAAAGCAGATGATGAACCAGTACGAAAAACCAAATCTGCTATTATTGGTGTCAAAAGTGTTCCGGACGACGAAACACATCGCTACGGCATTATCGATTCCCAGGAAAAAGAGGGTGGGCTGCAGCAGGTAAAAAACCTTGTGGAAAAACCAAAACAAGGAACCGCGCCGTCCAACATGGCAATCATTGGGCGCTACATCCTGACACCGAAAATATTCGACTTTCTGGATCAGCAAAAATAGGTGCCGGCGGCGAAATCCAGCTGACCGATGCTATTCAGGAACTGAACAAAACTCAGTCCGTCCACGCGTATGAAATTGACGGGAATCGCTATGACGTCGGTGAACAGCTCGGCTTCATCCAGACAACCATCGAAATCGCCCTAAGCCGGGACGACCTGCGTGAGCCGCTGCTCGAATACTTAAACAACCTCCAAGGAAACCTAAAAGAAAAAACGAGCAACTAAGTTGATTTTCGGCGTGAGCCGAAAATCTTCATTTGGTGCAGGACATAGGGGCGGTGGATCTTCCCAGGAAAAGGGCGGGATAAGGAGACGGAGGAACTGTCTCAGTCATTATGTGCCCGGTAGGAAGCGGGTGAATTGGTACATTGAAGCATGTTTTATTCCGGCAGCAATGGGGAAGAAGAGTGAAAGCTGGAACTTGATACGTATGGAGTAGATGAGGGCTTAACAATAGGACGAGCGTGTGAACCAACTCGAGCGAGCGGGGGCTCAACTCAAGCGGGAGCAGCCGTAACTCGAGCGGGAGGCGGCTCAACTCGAGCGAGAAGTGGCTCAACTCGAGCGGGAAGCGGATCAACTCGAGCGAGAAGCAGCT
>BBCA01000086.1 GCA_001311805.1 Lentibacillus juripiscarius JCM 12147
CCATAATATATATTTCTTGACTTTTGCTTGATAATTTTATGCAACGCTAGTGAGGGGGGATAAATTGGGCAGTGATAACGAAACACCTGAAGAAAGAAGAGAGAGACTAAGACAAGAAGAATGGAAAGGCAACCCAACTGGTAACTTAAGAGATTCATTTCATAGATGTTCTAATGGAAGTCTTGTTGATTTAGTTGGAGGACTGGGTTGGAAAGGAACTGGAATACTACTCCTTGTACTCATAGTAGGCTTTATAATATATGGATTTTTTATCTTTAAGCACTAGTAGTGATTGGTAATGCTATATATGTGTTCTATAAGAGAAGGAAAAACAACGGGATGGAAAATGAAAACCACAATCGCCGATAGTACAATATGTAAACGTGTCGTTTCGCTTATTCTTTAATCAGGCACCTATTTGGAATAAGGCAGGTGTCTTAATTTTTGTACAAATCATTGAACTGGATTACTTTTCTTGAAATAATTAGTACTAAGCAATAGGGCAGGATTGTTAAAAAGGGGGGGAAAGCATTTGAATAAAAATACAAGTTTAATTTTAGGTTC
This sequence comes from Lentibacillus juripiscarius JCM 12147, assembly GCA_001311805.1. The sequence goes on from BBCA01000086.1 coordinate 565, forward strand.
TTTATTCATTTTGGCAAGTGGTTTAATTTACACAATTGAACGTTTGAGTTCTTATGTATATTGGCTTGCACAAATAAATACAGGTTCCTGGCAGACTAATCCAGGTATTTCATTTTTCGGATAATATCTTTACTTTGTTATTCATTATTATTGGTATAGTGTTTATAGTGATTGCCTTTTTAAAAAACCGTAGTTTCTTCAACTATCGGGCGCTTTTCCCTAATAAGGATTAGTGTCATCCTGGATTAATAATTTTGTATAAGACTACAAAAAACAGCGCAATTCCACAACTGGGATTGCGCGTTTTTTTGATGTCCTCCACGGAAAAACAAAGTAAAGCCTACTTGACGTATAGTAAACTTTACATTATGATAATAACAAAGGTGAATTTGACAAAGGATTGAGCCAATTGAAAAATACTCTGAAAGACCTAAGGAAAGAACACGGTTATTCTCAAGATGGTCTTGCCGAGATATTGGGTGTTTCCCGGCAGACCGTAATATCCATTGAGAAGGGTAAATACAATCCTTCTTTGCCACTTGCATTAATCATTAGCCAAATCTTCAATACAACGGTTGAGAGGGTTTTCTTTTTAGAGGAAGACGATCTAAAAAATAAATGGGGTGATAGAAATGGGTTATCGGAAGACTTACCTCTTTTTTGGTTGTATTTTATTATCTTCGGAGGGTTTCATACAACAATATATACCATTGCCGAAGAAACTTTCCCAACGATGGGTTATACGTACATTGCCTTAATCATTATGTGTTTTTGTTTAAGCTACCTTGCCCCACAATTTCAAAGAATGATGAACGGACGAAATTCATCAGGCATAAAGCAATGTTTTATTCTTTTTTCTCAATAGTCGTTTTATTTAATTGTTTTGATTGCTCTTCTTAATTTTAATGTTATTGCATTAACAGCTTTGCAGGCACTCAATCTTTTGCTTGCTTTGTCGTTCATTACGGTCTTTCTTTCAATGGTCATTTTGTCAAAATTTTATTAAAGGAGCAAAAGTCTATGGAATATTTTTTCCTATCGTATCTGTTATTTCCTTTATTGTTCTGTTTCTTTTGACTCGTAAAGATAAGAATGAAGATGGTTCATTGACCAAAAAGGATGGAAAAATTCTGGGTTGCCTGTATAGTTATTTTTCTTGCGATAATTTTATTCTTGACTATTGTGAATTGATTTCATTAATCAGGAATGTTTGCTTATTCCATAAAAGGGCGCTAATCTCTAATAAGAATTAGCGCCAATGTTGCATCATAGAGCCATTAAAATGGAAATCTAAGCATTCATATGTGATAAACTTAGGAAAATATGGGGAAAGGATTGATTTATAGTGGAAAAGGTTACACCGTTTTTAATGTTTCAAGGTGGCAAGGCGGAAGATGCGATGAATTATTACACATCACTCATAGAGGATTCAGAAGTTAAAAGCATTATACGATACGGGGCTGAAGGACCCGGTGAAGAAGGCACAGTTATGCAAGCTATATTCTCGTTAAAGGGGCAGGAGTTTATGTGTATCGACAGTCATGTTGATCATGAGTTTACGTTTACCCCGTCGTTTTCTATCTTTCTTACGTGTGATACTGAAAAGGAAATCGACGACCTTTATAATAAATGATGGAAAATGGAACAGCACTTATGCCTATAGATAACTATGGGTTTAGCAAAAAGTTCGGGTGGCTGAATGATCAATTCGGCATATCTTGGCAGTTAAACTTACCAGAGTAATCTGGTGTGTAGTATTCAATTAAAGGGCGCTTTTCCCTAATAAGGGGTAGCGTCTATATCGCATATAAGGTCCAGGATATAGAGTAAGGAAAACTAATTTGTTAAATAAAGAGGGGTAGAAGGTAATGACAAAACTTCTCAAAAACAAATTGTTCGCACGATACCTATAAGATGGAAGCTGATCATAGCGCTGATCCTCTGTGGTGTTCAAAATGTGGCTGTAACCTTGACATTGATGATTTTCCTCTTTCTGATGAATTGAAATCTGAGTTAATGAATTGGATCGTTGAGTATGGGAAAATTTTAGAACGGACTGATTATGGTGACAAAATAAAGCGTGATACGGCAATATTAGTTAGGTCTCATGATGAAAAAGGATTAAGTTTGTATCAGAAGTTAAAATTCGAACTCGGAGATGGATACGAGGTAAATTATGTACATACTTCACTTTGAACAATAACTGAGGCAAAGGGTAGTTTTGGTTTATCAATGTTTCTTCAATTAAAGGGCGCTTTAATCGAATAATAACATAGCAGAATCGGGCCAGATTGTTGTACAAAAACGAACGTTAGAAGGACTTTTACAAGAAGGGAATTTATAATATTTTGTAAAGATAACCTTTGTATACCAGGAAGGGGTTATTCGGAAAGCTTGGTGACTGCTAATGAATAAAAGACTTATGTTTCTCGATTTGATATGTTATGGGGCTATCCCCTTTTTAATATGGAACTATGGAAGAGAGCCACTTGGCGATTACGCAGCTATACTTTTGTCAACCGTTCCTGGATTTATCTATACAGTTTATCGTTTTATTAAAGAAAAGCAGCTCAACATAGCTGGTCTTTTCGTTATTACATCGTTGTTTATTAGTACAGCTGTTAATTTATTATCTACATCTGCAAATGATATGCTTTGGAATCAAGTGTATCTTGGCTTTGTTTTCGGAATGGTTTTTTTAATCTCAACTATAATAAAAACCATTGGCACTTTATTTTGCTGTTGATGTGGCATACTTACAAGGTTATCCTCGTGAAGATAGCCGAAAGTTATATAAATCAAAAGGCTTGTTTATATGGTTTCAATTAATAAATTTATTATTTGTTTTCGTGGTCTTTTTTTAAATTCATTAAAGGCATTTTTAATCAAATCATACGGAGTGGATGGCTACGATAAAGTTATTATCTATATGAATATAAGTGGTTGGGTGTTTAGCGGTTTAATTTTTTTATCATTCCTTTTGTTAGCAATAAAATTGCGCAATACCTTGACCAATTAGGAAATAAAAAGAGGGAATCCTCAGTAAATACTGATACTTAATTGCAAAGAAAGCGTAGGACAGCAATAACAGGAGGGGTAGAGTGGAAATTATAGGTGCTACCAATATTGCGCTTATCATTTTTGTCTCCTTGGTTGGTTTCGTTACCTGGGTGGTTGTTCGATCTGTCAAAAGGACTAAAAATGACCATAAGGGTTAAGATGGACGATTATCAATTAAATACTGTCGAAGAAACAGTTGAATATCCGGAGGCATTTTCGGATGTATAATTTATTATAGCCTTTGTTCCATCATCGGGCGCATTTCCGGACCAAGGAGAAGTGCTTCTTTTTAGGGCCATTTAATGGAATAAGCAACGTGTGGGCTACCTTATCCTATAATCAATACTAATGCTCTTTAAGAATAATGAAGGAGAGGTGGTATTTTATGCTAGGTACATCTTTAAGAGTTCTTTACTTTCTAATTGGTATTGCTGTCTTAATTTCTAATTATGATGACTTGTATTTAAGAATTACTAGCATTATTATAATTGTTTTTCTGGGTTAGATTTATATAAAGCTGCCAAAAATAAAAGTAAACGTAAAGCGGAGAGTTCTTAATATACTTTTCATCAATATCAATCTTCCGGAATACCAGCCAATAGCTGAAAGGAATATTATGTTAACGGGCGCGTTTGTGTAGCGAAAATTAGCGCGATTGTTACATAATAAGGGCCAGATTATTGAGCAACGTAAAAATAACTAGAAGGAATCCAGGTGAATGAAAATGGAGATTTAAAGGGGGGGAAGTATGGCTCTTAAAGCAGGTTTACTTCTGATTATTTTAATTTCATACTTTGTAGGTATTTGGAGTACTAATTATTCAATGCAAGGGTACATTGTTTTTGGATTTCTTGGTATTACTGCGGTATTAAATGTGTTAAGGCTTGGAGCCAGCAACAAGAAAATAGCGGAGACATTAAAAAATCGTTTTTATAAGACTTGGCATTAATCAATAATACAAACGGGCGCGAAAATCGAATAGTGCGCCTTTCTGAAACGGGCTATATTGTTGAACAAGGATACAAAGGGGAGTATGTATGTCAAAGTATTTCAAAGGGAAATTTTTGAGATTAAGAATTATTTTTACTGTTATACTCCTAAGCATAATAACACTATCTCTGTACGGATTAATTTCTAACACATTAAATTCATTTTTATGGGAGTAGCTCTTATTGTATTTTTATTGCGGAGAGTAATTTGAGAAAAAATGAACCACATTACTAATCAATCGGAGCGCCATTCCGGAATAAGTCTTGGCGGCCGGCCATACATAAGGGCTAGTTTATTTTAGGGAAATTTGTTGAACGAACGACCAAGATTATAGGCTGAAGGAGTAATTTTAGTTGAGTTTTAAAAAAGAAATAAGTCAAATATTATCAAGAAAAATTATATCTGCAACAATTTCTGGTTCTTTATTTGCTATATTATTAGGTTTGTTTATACCAAATCCATTTGGCGGAGATATTAACTCTGTTGGTGAATACTTTCAGGCGTTCGTACTATCAGTTCCTATGTATCTTATATATAGCCTTCCAGTTATCTTACTGTACGGTACAATAACTTCTACAATAAGTGACTATATAGCCCGTTTAACTTCAAATTACACAAGTGAAAATTTAAAAATATACTTCTCAATAGCATTACACATCATTTTTGGTTTAATTTTACTTTGGTACAGTTTATTAGCGTCTTTTTTATATTTTATAACTGATTATATTTTAAGGAAGAGGAATATTCATAAATGGAATAATGCTCTTAAGAGCCTGGGCATCCCCATTTTAGTCTGGATTGTATTTATGGGGAGCGTATATATTATAGAGATGTTCAGGTGAACGCTTATTCAAGAAAAGGGCGCCTTTATGGAATAAGGAGGCCCTTACTTTTTCATGAAGTGAAACTATAATTAAGTTTAATCGTAATTAATGTCAGAGAAGGAGGGATACAGGTTTGAAACGTACTGCGGAAATCACATTGGGAGTTATTGCCCTTGCACTTCAACTACTTGTAATAATTCTTCTAGTGTCATTAATGGTCTTTTTCAGCTCCCAATTTCCTGAAATGATGTCCGAAAATTCGTACCATGGTATGCATGGTTTGTAGTTGCGGTTCATGCTGCTGGATTCATTTTAGGTGTCATTGCTCTCGTCTTATTAAAGAGTAAACCGAAAACTGCTGGAATTGTATTAATTGCTACAAGTATAGTCATGTTATTACTTACATTAGGAGCAACACTTATACAGTCTGCTTTGTTTATAATTGCAGGAATTATGTGTTTGGCAAGGAAACCAGTCGGCACATTGAAAGGTGTTTCACTCTAAATAAAATCAGGTTAATGATCTTCCATAAAAGGGCGCGTTTGCTTAAGAAAAGTATTCAGTCATCGGGCAAGTTTGTAGCATAGTGGTTTATCGGAATATAGCGCCTAACCGCTGTACCATTGCTAGCCACATACGTGGATACAATGACGCTTGTTGGGGTGTCCCCCAGGCCCTCTTAGTGCGTATTTGACTGCCTCAATGGCAATCTCTTATCCTTTAGGCTAAATTGAAATATGGGGGTACTGGTGCGGTGCTAACGTCTGCTATCTTATTAGTATTCTATTATGTTTTTGTTTTAACTCCTCTTGTAAACGAAAGTAGGTTGCCTTAATGGCAACCTACTAGCCTTTAGGCTTATGTGTTTCCTTCATAATTTGCGCCTTGTTGGGGCAGAAATAGGTGTTGGTTACTTTTGTGATTTTCGGAATCTAATCTTTTACTTTCCTACGAGAAAATAATCTTATAACAATAATTATTAACGCGAATCCACTGATTATTAAATACACATATTTAGGTAGTTCAAAGAAAATTAAAGTTAAAAAGATAAAAAGGAACAAGATGGAAAAATGTTGAACTTGATAAAAAATTCATGTTATTCTCCTTTTGTATTGATTTGGTAGTTTATCTCCTTTATCCTACCATTTGCAGGAAAGATATTAAAAGGAGGAAGTATTATGAAAAAATTCTTTATTGGATTAATGTCAGCACTATTAGTATTTAGTTTTACAGGGCAATCTTTTGCTAATGCAGAAAGTAATTTGGCTAATGAGAAAGCTATTCAGAGCATTAGTGACGAAGGAAATTTCTTTCATAAAGACACAAACTTATTTCTACAAGCGATAGTAGATGTACCAGATGAAATAGTAAAACAAGGAATTGAATCTACTATTACTTGGATAGAAAACGATACTGGTTTAGATTTACATAATGATAATGGCGTTTTGAAAATGACAGTTGATGGAGAAGGAACTAAAACTGTAGGTCAATTTCAGACATTTGGATTTTGGAGTTGTACTTCAGCAGTTTTGGCAGCTGTTGCTGGTGTGGGAATACCATTTACTAAGATTTTTAAGTTGAAGAAAGCTATCGACGCTCTTGGTGGTGTAAGTAAATTTGTAGACGATGTAGTAGATCTTGCTTCAAAATATAAAGATAGGGGATATAGTAAAACAGGTGCCCTGAAAAAGCTATTAAAGAATTAGATGATGGTTTAGGAAGCGACTTACAAAGTGCATTATTGGATCTTGCAGGAATAACTGCAATTAAAGCAGGTTGCTTTTAATTGCAGTTCTGTAAGTTAAACATGTTGTTTTAAAAGGTTAAGAGCCTGTTTTTTCAAAAACAGGCTCTTAAAATATTTGTTACGGAATAATTCTTTGGGATTTGTTGTATTCTTTTGGATTGGCAATTATTTTATCGCCGCTTTGTTACATCATCCTAAAAATAATATCCAAGACTTTTTATCATTGGAAACAAAGAAATGGGACTTGATGAATATTGCCATCCAATTGAGCCATAGTTGCCATTTTTCTGAGCCATCGATGACAAGAAATTGAGCCAGTTATGACAAAGGTGAGCCTTACTGGAAAACATCACCGTTATAACCACAGCGTTAGCTGCTTGCCCTTGACCGCCGTGCCACTTCTTAGTGATCGCTGGAAGGGGGCGGGGCCCCGCCAGCGGAACTTAGAAGTGATTGTCCGTGGTACGCTGCTGATGCGGATGGAGCCCTAAAGGCTGCTTTTTCTCCATCCGCCATAGAAAACACTACCACGGACACAAACAAGGTCAAGGGTGGTGGAAGCGTTGCTATATCAGTAATCAAACATACTGGCTCTCTTAATGGCAACGGTGGCTCAAAATTATGTCATAGCTGGCTCTAAAATATGGCAAGGGTGGTATTATCTGATGTCTTTATTCACTTGATACAAAATAGCAATATCACCTACTATAATTTTAAGATTATTCCAGAAAAGGGCACGATTGCAGAAGTAGTTCCTTTGCTTAAGCAGCCAGAGTGAGCTTCTAAAATACAGGAAACGTATATTGTGTTATGATAAAGAAAATACAAACTGGCGGTGATTTCATGGGATTTATTGAATCCTCAGAAGAACTTATGAATCGCATAGAAAATATGGATCGTGATAATTCAGTTTTTCATTTTTCTATCCCAGGAAAAGGAAAATTCACCCTCGTACTACAGGAAGAGGATGAGAA
>BBCA01000087.1 GCA_001311805.1 Lentibacillus juripiscarius JCM 12147
GGCTCGGCTCGCGCGACTTTCCGATTTTCGCGCGCTTTCGGCTCGGCTCGCGCGACTTTCCGATTTCGCGCGACTTTGGCTCGGCTCGCGCGACTTTCTGATTTCGCGCGACTTTGGCCTGGCTCGCGCGACTTTTCCGGTTTTCGCGCAGCTTTCGGCCACCCAAAGTGTCGTTCGCAGTTTTGGATTAAGTGACAAAACAACAACCGTTTAGAAAACGGCTTAATAAAAACCGCACGCCTAATCTGTTTCGTATAAAAATACCTGACAATCCCGAAATAAATAATCTGAATCAAAGCAAATGTACCAAGAACTGACGCCGCTTCACCTGCCAGGTTATAATCAAATAAATGCGACAGTGCGGTCAAAGCAACGGCTCCGTGCATCAAAGCAACAACCATCGGTGCAAAAATAGAAGTGCTGTCTGACGATTGATCACTTTTTTTCAGTTCTTTATCCGTTTAAGCCCATTTTTGCAATCGATTTGAATTTATTTTTGTCCTGATCAAGATCTGAGTACAACCGGAAATACAGAAAGCTTCCCGCCGAAACAAAAACACAATGCCGATAAACAGCCCGATAAAGAGAACAGGACCAAAACTCTTATTGATGGTATATACGGAATAATCAATCGCCTGGAATCTACCTGGCTGAAAAGTATTCTGCAACACTCTTCCTGCTTCGATAATCGCTTCCTGCGAGCCTTGTGTCGCCTGCCAGGTTGTATAAGACTTTGATTCGACAGCGTTCGGCAATGCTGTAAATGTGTCATCATCAACAATGTAATAAGAAAACATTTCCGGCAGCACAACCGTCGATATCAATCGATCCGGGTGAATGCTTCCGCCATCCGTCAGCTCAATTGGAACGTCCATCAGTCGAGCTTTTTTGGATGCACCGATCATAACTCTCGAACTATCTGTGACAACAATCGCTTCTTGGTCACCTACATCCACCTTCTCCTTACCAAGGAGCGCAGCAAAACGATTATACGCCGATTCTTTCGCAATCAAAACCTGTGGCCGTTTGCTGTTGTCCACGTCAAAATAATCCAATTCAACGGAAGCTTTTTTAGCCTGAATATCATAGTTGTCCAATGTTTCATCAATTGTTTCGCGTTGATCCTGCGTCAAGGGTTCTTCCCCTTCAAAGGATGAGTACGTAAACGTATATGGATTCATTTCTTTTACTTCTTTGGTCAAATAGGATTGAAACCCATACAACGTCCCAATCGCGCTAAAAGCAACAGTCGAAATAATCGCCACCATAAAACGTCCGAGCGTTGTCTTTCATACGGAATGACAAATCCGAGAAAAGCACCATATTCGTTTTCCGCCAAAAATACCCTTACTGCTTTTCAACCGCCTGATCACATAAACACTTAACTGGGTAAACAACAAATACGTCCCGATTGTCACGACAACGATAACCGGCAGCATAGCTATAATGACAGCTTGCCCCTTCACATACAAAGCCGCCGCGTAACCGGCAGCAAGCAGTACCGCGGCGACAATCGCCAATGTGACCGATGCTTTTGGCTCGCCTTTGGACTGTTTATCCCCCTTAATTAAATCAACGAGTTCCGTGTCCGGAGAATAAATGACACGAACAGCGATATGAACAAAAGAGCACAATAAACGACACAAACGTTACGACAATCGCCCACAGCGGAAAATAGAAATGAAGTGTTTCCTCAATCACCAAGACATTTTCCGCAAGCAAGAGAATTGCCTTGGCAAAGACAAGCCCCAGCAAAACCCCGCTCAAGGTTGCAAAAAAGCCAATGAACATATTTTCCATAAAGACCATCAGCCGGATTTGCCTTGTTGACATCCCCTGCATCATTAAAAGGCCAAATTCCTTCTTGCGTGACTGTAAAAATGAACTCATCGAATACAATACAAAGAAAAAGGAAAATACATAGATAATCCTCCGGCAACAGCCATACCATACAATACTTCGGCTCTTATCCCCCCATCAAAGAATGCAGGGTGAAAAGCAAAGATGGCAAACGTAAAAAACACCATTACTGTAAACAAACTGCTTAAAAAATAGGCAGCATATAAACGCTTATTACGAATGACGTTATTGATCGCGAATTGACGAAAAGTCACTGTCATCCCCTCCCATCAAGGAAAGCATATCAATGATACTCTGGAAAAACGTCTGCCGGCTTTTTCCACGATGGATTTCCGAATAGGGCTTCCCGTCCCGGATAAAAACGACCCTGTCCGCATAGCTTGCTGCCTGTGGATCATGCGTGACAAGCATCATCGTTGTTTTTTCTTTTTATTAAGTATCTGAAGCATGCCCATCACATCTTTGGATGATTTGGAATCGAGGTTTCCCGTCGGCTCATCGGCAAGGAGTAGTTTTGGTTGGTGGATCATTGCTCTAGCAATCGCTGCCCGTTGTGCCTGCCCACCGGAAATCTCGTAGGTTCGTTTATTCATGATGTCGGTAATGCCCAGCTTTTCGGCAATGGCATTTGCCTTTTGCTTCATTTCCTTAACAACCTTACCGTCCAACGTCAGTGGCAGAACCATATTTTCCTCCACCGTCAACGTGTGGAGAAGGTTGAACTCCTGAAAGACAAACCCCAATTCACGCCGGCGAAACTTGGCCAGCTCATTCCGAGTAAGTGCATGCGGATTTTTTCTCCAATTAACACTTCACCGGTTGTCGGTTCATCGATGGTAGCAACCATGTTGAGAAGTGTTGTTTTCCCACTTCCCGACGGTCCCATGATGGCAACGAACTCTCCCTTCTCAATGTCCAGATCGATGTTTGATAAGGCACGATAGGCGACTTTACCTTCATATACTTTGCTTACGTTTTTTTACTTGAAGCATGTTTTTACCCCTTTCACTGGGTGTACAGTAACACCCGAAATATCTTTGTCTTTAGTGTATCGCCCCTTGCCCTTACAAACGATCGATTGGTCTTTCATTTAGCTTACATTTATGTAATGTTTTGTGCCGATGAAAACACTATGCGGAATGTCGTCCCCCTGCCAACAACACTTTCCATTTCAATCCCATGCCCCAAATGATCAGCCACCTCTTTAACAAGAAATAAGCCCATCCCGGTCGACTCCCGGTACCTTCGTCCGTTTGCGCCGGTATAAAATGGGTTAAAAATCCGCTTCCTATCTTCTTCAGGGATGCCAATTCCAAAATCTTTCACTTCAAAAATGGCCACCCCTTCCCGTTCATACAATGAAATCATGATTTGTTTACTCTTTCCGGCAGAATATTTCACCGCATTATGGATGAGCTGTGTCATCATAAATAAAAGCCATTTCTCATCTGATTCGACGGTGATTCCTGAACGCTCCGTATCCAGCTTGGGATAGACATCATTGCGGATAAAATAACGCTTGTTATCCCGATTGAGCTCATGCACCAGGCTTTCCAGCATAACTGGTCTGATGCGGAAATCCTGCTCGATCGTCCTGAGGCGTGCCATGTACAGAACCGTACTTAATCCTGTTTTGATACGCTCCGTTTCTTCGCGTATATTGGATGATTCCGGTTCATCAAGGTCTCTTGCCGTCAATTCGATGACTGAAAGTGGTGTTTTCATTTGATGTACCCAGCGGTCAATAAACGTCAAATGATCTTCCTTCCTCGCTTCGGTCTCACCGATCCTTTGCTGGTAAAGTCTGTATTGAGATTTCAGCAGCTGATCAAGTGCTTCGGCAACCGGAACGTGTTCCGTTTCCTGGAGGGATTCATCAAGCGACATCAATGGTTCCTCAAGCCTTTTGTAAAATCCGCGCCGTGTGACATAGCGGTATATGAGATAACAACTGAATAGAAAAAGAGAAAGAAATATTGAATAGAAAACTGTCAGCATGTCTCCGGATCCATCAAGCCATAGAATGAAACAAACAAGAACGGACTGGACTAGCTGCAGCCCAATCAGCAATCGATGTTCCCTGATAAATAGCTTCATGATTCATCCGCCCCGTTCCACGTCACACGGAGCCGGTAACCTGCGCCCCGAACGGTTTCGACGGCACCGGTGATACCAAGTTCCTGAAATTTCTTGCGGACCCGTGTCATATTGACGTTAAGCGTATTTTCATCCACATAGGTCTGATCATCCCATAATTTCTCCAGTAAATCTTCACGACCGGCCACTCGCGGATGCCTGTTCATTAGGCTTTCAATGATAACCGCCTCTTTCATGGTGAGGGACACAGCGTTATCGCCAAATCTGAGCACAAGACGCTCCGGTAAAAGCTTTAAGCCGTGCTTCTGCAAAATGCGTTCTCTGTTCCCTAAGGCATACGCTCCATAGGCCCTGCGCAACTGACTGCGAATCTTCGCCATGACGACATCCGGGTGAAACGGCTTGGTGATAAAATCATCCCCGCCATTTTCAAGTGCCATGACCTGATCCATTTCCCCGGTCCGGGCGGAAATGAAAATGACCGGACAAACGGACTCAAGACGAATTTGCCGGCACCAATAAAAGCCATCAAAACGCGGCAAGTTAATATCAAGCAAGACTAGATCCGGATTAAAGCCGCGAAATGAATCCATCAGATTATGAAAATTATCAATCGACAAAACATCATAGCCATACTTCTCAATAAATGTATGTAAATGCCCAGCTATTTTCGGATCATCTTCCACAACCATGACCTTTTCCACGTATTACCCTCTTTTCACAGTGTGATTTGTTCCTATTATAACATTTGATGCCTACAAGGCCTCCAAAGAAATGACGCATTTCGGTCACAAAATAGTAAGTATTATGATATGTTTTTCACACGTGTTTCTTTTATACTATATAGAAGAAGTATTAGGCAGGGGGGTTCCATTATGCCCAATATATGGACGCACATGCTGTTTTGCGAAGAAGCTGCCGACAAGATGGAACGGCCGGATGCATTCCTGCAGCATGAAGCGGCGATGAAACTGGGAGCACAAGGGCCTGATCCATTTTTTTTATTATAGTTTCTGGCCCTGGACCAGAGAGAAACCAGTTAATCAAATGGGATTAGTACTCCACCAGCAAAAGTGCGGGGATTTCCTGATGGACTTAATTGAACGCGCCAAGAACCGGGATGACCAAGTGCGCGCATTTGTTTTCGGTTTCATTACACACCATATTCTGGACCGCAATACACATCCCTATATCCACTACCGGGCGGGTTATGAAGGAAATGACCATCAGAAGCTGGAGGTCTTCATCGACACACTGATGATGGAAAATACCACAACTTAAAAACATGGCGGTCACAAGTCTATAAAGAAATGGACACCGGCCGAAAATTTCTCGCTATTATTGGTGATCTGCTCGCTGAAGCCATTGCGGCAAACTACCCAGATTTTTCAGCACGGTCACCACGAACAATAAAAAGCATACCAGGATATGTTCCTTGCGCTAAAGCTCCTGGCTGATCCCTATGGCTGGAAGAATAAATTGCTGAAACCGCTCGTTTCGCCGTATTCCCACCGGCCTGTCGAAGATCATGCGGATTATCTGAACCTAAGCCACCGGACATGGCATCACCCTGCAACAAATGAACCATGCTCGAAAAGTTTTGTTGACCTGTATAATCAGGCAAAAACAGAAGGGGTCGAAATCATGACTGATCTTATTTTCTACTGGAATACAGGTGATAAGACCTACTGGGAACGGCTTGATGAACGAATCGGCAACATTTCATATGATACCGGTAAGCCCCTTTCCCAAAACCTGCAGAACCGGTACAGTGATCCAATTATATAGCCATAAAAAGGAGCACACCATTATTTGTGGCAGTCTTTGTAACTAAACTAAAAATAGCTCGGTTCACTAGAACTGAGCTATTTCTTTTGTTTATTTCAATTGTCTCCTCATTAATCATCGGACAAACATACAAGCAAACCCTATCTTTTTCATAAGATAGGTTGAGGTGGTTAAATGAAAAAAAATAATCTTATTTGCCGATACAGGTATAGATGATTCTATCGCATTGACTTACGCGCTGAAGAATCCCGAGGTAGATCTCATTGGAGTGGTCAGTGGCTACGGTAACATCGATCGGGAAAAGGCGTATAGGAATGTCGAGTACTTGTTGGAACTAGCAGACCGTACAGATATTCCTGTCATCGCTGGTGCTACACGTCCCCTAAGCGGGGAAGAACCTGTCTTTTTCCTGAAATCCATGGCATAGAAGGATTGGGTCCAATTAATCCTCCAATTCCAGAAGAACGTTATGCAAATCGGACGAATTTCAGTAAGCTGTTCCATTTAATCAAGAACAACGGTAATGAGGTAACAATCGTTAATGTCGGACGATGCACTTCTCTGGCCATAGCCCATTATTTAAGTCCTGAAGTGATGGAAGATGTAAAAGAAACCTATCTCATGGGTGGAGCTTTTATGGAACCTGGCAATGCGACTGAAGTAGCGGAAGCGAACTTTTTCGGTGATCCGATTGCCGCTAATTACGTTTGTCAAAATGTAGCTAACCTGACAATCGTACCTTTAGATGTAACAAGAGATGCTTTATTGACCCCACAAGTTGTCAATCTCATCGATACTCGTTCAGATTCACCTTTAGAAGAGATAATCAAACCAATCTTAGATTTCTATTATGAATATTATCAACAACAAAATCCAGGTATTCGCGGAACACCGCAACACGATTTGGCTGCTTTAATGGCCGCTCTTGATATTGACGGGTTGTATGAGTACAAAAAACGAGAGGTTAAGGTTGAATATAAAGGCAAATTTACAGATGGTGAAAGTATCGCTGACTTCCGTCCAGGGGCGAGTAATTGTTTTGGACCAAAGTGTACACGTATTGCTCTGAAAATTAATCAGAATGTTTTTGTCTCAAACGTCCTTGAAATCTTAACAAATCATAGATAAACTGGCTTCCGTAGTGAAATTGAAGAATTATTAGCGTATTTCACATATTTACAGGGATATCGTGTAATCCTCACCCGAGGAATTCATTGAACTGTTTAAACAGCAAAGACAAAAGTGGTTTGCTATGTAGGTAATCAGCTGAAAGCAGTAAAAAGAGCTAACCTCAAATAATTGGTTCGCTCTTTTTAATATTTTTTTAATCATTTATTATAATTCGTCCTCCTCGTCCTGTTTTTATTTTTTATATCGACATTCCGTAAACGTTCCAATTCGACGTAAGCTACTTTTGGCTTTGTCCGGTTGGAACTCGCCGATTGAGATGTTCTTTTTTCGGAACATAAGTATAAAGGAACATGCTAAATAACAACCATGCGCCCCCGGCTAAAAATCCGCCGATGACATCAAGCGGATAATGAACACCTAAATAGACGCGGCTAAGACCAATGAACCCTATCAAAAAGCGGCACCCACCCAAACCCAACGAGCCGGTTTTCCGATGTCTTTTATTTTAAAATGCAACAAATACGCAAGAAAACCGAAAAAGGCTATCGAATTCATTGAATGTCCACTCGGGAAACTGTCTGAACTTACTTGGACAAGGTGTTCTAATTCCGGACGGGGTCTTTCGAAAATGGATTTCAGTAGCCAGTTAAGCTGCCGCACACCAATAAGATTAAAAACTAACAAAAGGGTAGTCCAGTATCTTTTTTGAAACAAAAAACGCACATGAGAACTACCATAACAGGGAATGAAGCATATGCTGAACCGATATAGGTAATTACAACAAAACGAAGTCCCCAAATGATCCAAGAAAATCGTACAAATAAGATTGTATCCACTTGCCGAAATTCAACAGCAATTTTTCTTTATAATTTAACGCAATAATAATAAATAATAGCGTTGATATAACCATACAGAAGAGTAGGGTAATTCGCCTTTGATGAACCGGCATTTTAGTCTTCCTTCTTTCCAATTTGATGTATTTATTTTTCCTTGGAATTCATATTCTGGGGATTTGCCTATCTGGGTTTATCCTTCTTGGGTATTTAGGTTGCAATCATTTGTCCTATAATTCAGCCAATGAAGAGGGAGTACCAATCGTATTTTTCACAAAGTTTGTCCAAAAATTCCTCTTGTGAATGGTATACTGATTAATGTTACATCGATAGTTGAAACCATTAACTTTTTGCGGAGCGTTTATTATTTTCGTGGTCTATACTAATGTCCATTGATATTA
>BBCA01000088.1 GCA_001311805.1 Lentibacillus juripiscarius JCM 12147
TCTCGAGAACCCTTCTCGAGACCTTTTTCCAGTGATTTTCAGAGGCTTTTGGTTTCGAGAGGCCTTCTCAAGACCTTTGCCAATGACTAGGAGGGGTAGTTTGGACGATAGAAGCTTTTTCAACCAAAAAACGCTTGGTCCACAATAGCCAACCAAGCGTTTTTCTGATATGTTATTTCACCCGAAGAAAAAGTCAAAAATATTACTTCCGGCCGAGCTTTTCTTATTGTAAAACTCAGAGTAGCCACAGTTCTTGCATGAGACGACAAGGAACTGGTTGTTTTGCACATCAAACATTTTGGATAGGCCTGTCCCTGACATGGCCACTTCTTTCTGTTCGGCATCCGTGCTTCCACATTTAACACAGCCACGATTATTATCTTCCATAATTATCACCTCTTAGGATACTGTACGGATTACAAAGCTATCAGGTTCCATCCGTGCCGCATCTCTTGCAAAAACATGCTAAATTCCATCCTTTATTCCTCTTCATACTGCTGATGATTCGGGGCTGGTCCTGTGAATTTCCCTTCCTGATCGGCTGCCAGAAAGCTTTCTTCATCCGTAACACTTCCAACATGTTCATCACTGTTGACATACATTTCATTATAATGCTCTTGGTCACCATACAAATCAGACGGGGTTTCTGAAGTGCCATACCGGCTCACATCCTGCCATGCGTCTTCAGCATCATAAGCTGTTTGCTCTTCAGGAGTCACTTCATCTGGATTAATGTTCGGACTGAATACACCTTCTTCTATTGGCCGATCATTCATCAGATGATCGTTCTCCGCATGCTCAAAACAACGATCTGCTGTCGGCATTGCCTCCAGCCGCTCAAATGGAATATCCTCACCACATTCTCTGCAAATGCCGTATGTCCCATCTTCAATGGCATGGAGTGCTGCATTTATTTCCTTCAATTCCTGCTCCGCATGTTCGTTGAGAGCAACATCTTTTTGCCGCTCAAACAGCTCAGTCCCCGCGTCGCCCGGATGGTTATCATAATTGGACAATTCGTCCATTGATTGTTTCGTCAGTTCAAGGGAAGTTCCAAAATGCCCCTGTACTTGGTCGATTAGCTCATTCTGCCGTTCCAATAAAGCGTTTTTGCATTGTGCGAGCTGATCTTTTGTCATCATAGCCGTCAGCCTCCATTCAAAAATGAATCGCTAACCATACTATGTGTCAATGCTAATGAATGATACGTTATCCGCGCTCCCAAATCATGTCAATATGGGGAATTCCATCCTCTAGATAAGACTCGGATATCTTTTTAAATCCAAGTTCTGTATAAAACCGCTCTAAATATTCCTGACCCTGGATTTTAATGCGAGGCTCAGCCAGAACCGTGGCCGTGTAGTCTATCGCCTTTCGCATTATTTCCTGGCCATACCCACAGCCACGGAATGTTGGATTAACGACAACTCTGCCAATCGATGCCTCCGAATATTTCGTCCCCGCTGGCACAATACGGACGTTGGCTGCAATCTCGTTATTCACTTTCAAAAAATAATGAACGGACGCCTGGTCATAGTCATCCAGCTCCGGATACGGGCAATCTTGTTCCACCACGAACACTTCCACCCGCAATTTCAAAATCGCATACAGTTCTTCATTCGATAATTCGCCAACGTTTTTATGTACCATTCCATCATCCGTTCGCCCCTTTGCGTCTGTCGATTTGTTCCTGCACCGCAAATGCGAGATCGTCGTTGCCAATGCCTGCAATACCTGAATTACTGTTTCATCAGGTATTTCATCTGACTCCTGTTTCGTGACGGTTAATTCCAGCGCTACCTGCAACGCCTCATTCTCCCTTTGACCGGGGTAGGCACGTTCATATAACGCTTTTGGATCAAGGTCATGATTGATGCACCACTGTGCATAAACGAGAATCATCATTTTTCATCCTGCTGGTAACGTTCAATAATCTGCTTATCTTTTTCACTTTCAGCCATTGCCTTTCCCTGCCCTTCGCAGCATGAACACCCACATGAATGTTAACGCTTGTTTAAGCTCTTCAGGCAGCCCTTTCAGATGATCTGCTGCAACATTTTCTTTGTATACGCCAAACCCATCATCATAGGTGAATCCATATTCAGAAGCAAGCTGACGAAACTCCCACGGCATCATGGTATTGCAAATTGACGGTTGACCATGAAGACGAGGATAACTGTTTTTCCGCGGGCCTGCCGTCGGTCCGAGAATTCCCGCAAACAAGACCCCATCATTTTTCAGCACTCGGGAAAACTCTTGCAGTGCATCGTTCGGTGATTCGGTCCATTCCAAAACATTAATCGCCATCAATCCGTCCGCACTACTGGATGGAGCTGGAAGATCACAGGCATCCCCCTGCAAAAATTCAATCCCAGTGTACTGAAGTCCTTCTCGCGCCCGGCGGATCATTTCACCTGACAAGTCGATGCCGGTTACATCGTATCCGCTTTGATGCAGTTTATACGAGCCATAGCCATCGGCACAGCCAATATCTAATATACTGCTGCCTTTTTCAAATGGTGATCAATAAACGGGATAATGTCTTTTCTGCTGCCGTTATTCCACATGTTCCTGCTTCGTTCGTTCCAAAAGTCCACACGTTCATCCCATTGCGCTTCAGCTTCCCGGTGCCAGCGAAATGATTGACCCATGAAATCCCCCCATTTCAGGTTTTTCTGATGTACCGCATCTAAACCCGCATATATAGTTTCAGCATATGAAAAAAGGTTTATCTCACGCGTGAGATAAACCTTTTTTAAGGAAAACATCTATAGTGGGCGTCCGATAAGCCATTGCTTAAAGACGCACCTTATTATAGACGAGTTACGTTAGCTGCTTGTGGGCCACGATTTCCTTCAACGATTTCGAATTCAACGTTTTCGCCATCTTCAAGAGTCTTGAAGCCTTCTGCGTTGATTGCAGAGAAATGTACGAATACATCGTCTCCTTCTTCACGCTCGATAAAACCGAAACCTTTTTCTGCGTTAAACCATTTTACTGTACCGTTCAACATAGTAAACGACCTCCTTAAACAATATGATGCGCAAAGTAATTGAACCATAGATACTTTTACACCACTTGTAAAAGAGATCGTAAAGTATTACTAATTTCAATTTCATTTGCTAACGCTAAGTATACGTTATTATATAAAAATTGCAACCCCTGAGCTCAAGTAGTATTTATTCATACTGAGCCGTCTCCAATACACACAATATCACAGTACGATGACAGAGGATGAAATTTATTTTCCCAACAATGACGTAAAGGATTGACTTCAATGATCTAAATATGACACGCAATCTTTCCTAAATAAAAAAAGCTTACCTCACAAAGAGATAAACCTTTTTATATCATAATCGATTATGCAACTGTAACATTAGCCGCTTGTGGTCCGCGGTTGCCTTCAACGATTTCGAATTCACGTTTTGACCATCTTCAAGCGTTTTTGAAGCCTTCCTGGTTGATTGCTGAGAAGTGAACGAATACGTCGTCTCCCTCTTCGCGCTCAATGAAACCAAAGCCTTTTTCAGCGTTGAACCATTTTACTGTACCAGTCATCATATTAAACGACCTCCTTATACAAATATGTGCAAAGTAATTGAACCATAAGCACTTTTACACCACTTGTTAAAGGGATCGTAAAGTATTACTCATTTCAATGTCATTTGCTAATACTTAGTATACGCAATTATTCAGAGAAATGCAAGGTTTAACTTGATTTTATTTTTAAAAACGTGGATTCATTTGCGATTAAAAACCAAGCCTGCAGACGAATTCAATTTGAGTAATAAGCAAAACATTGATATAATAAGCTCCGCAAGATTTAAAATCGAATATCAACCTCGCATTTGTATCTTGCAAATATGAATGACAGGTGGTAATACAATGGAACAGGATAGCAACTATCAAGTCTTGCTGTACTATAAATTTGTCCCGATTGAAGATCCGGTGGCATTTTCAGAAGAACATCTGGCTTTTTGTCAGGATCTTGGACTCAAAGGCCGGATTCTCGTGGCTGAGGAAGGGCTAAACGGCACGGTATCCGGAACCGTTGAGCAGACAGAAGCTTATATGGAAGCCATGCACCAGGATTCCCGGTTTGCGGACATGACATTTAAAGTCGACAAGCACGATGGTCACGCCTTTAAAAAATGCATGTGCGGCATCGTCCGGAAATCGTCAGCCTGAGGATGAACGAGGACGAAGCTGTCAGTCCACTAGAAAAGACAGCCAAGTTTCTGTCACCGAAGGAATTTTATGAAACGATGCAGGAAGAAGAGACCGTTATTCTGGACGCGCGCAATGATTATGAATATGACCTTGGACACTTCCGCGGTGCTATCCGCCCCGATATCGAGACATTCCGCGATTTGCCGGACTGGATCCGCGAAAACAAGGATAAATTGGAAGGCAAAAAAAGTGCTCACCTACTGTACAGGTGGCATCCGCTGTGAAAAATTCACCGGCTGGCTGATGGAAGAAGGTATTAAAGACGTCAATCAGCTGGACGGCGGCATTGTCACGTATGGCAAAGATCCGGAAGTACAGGGCGAACTATGGGATGGAAAATGCTACGTGTTTGACGAGCGCATTTCTGTACCTATTAACCAGAACGAGCA
The DNA here is from genome assembly GCA_001311805.1 of Lentibacillus juripiscarius JCM 12147. The sequence goes on from BBCA01000088.1 coordinate 4,620, forward strand.
TGTTGTCGTCGGCAAAGATTATTTTGACAGCCAACCATGTGAACGCTACGTGAACTGCGCCAACCCGTCATGCAACAAACAAATCATTTGTTCAGAAGAAAACGAGCACAAATATATGCGCGGCTGTACCCATGAATGCCGGGTAAGCCGAGATAATCTGTATGTCCGAGAGCACAACTTATCCCAGGATGAGATTGAGCGCAGACTTGCGATTATCGAGGAAGAAAACCAGACTAAACAAGAAGCATGATAAATAGAGGGAAAAGAATCGGCGGTAGCCGGTTCTTTTTTTTGGTTAAAAACTGCCCTGTACCTCTTTTGAATGTGAACTTTGGCGTTTTTTGGGTGAACTTCAGCGATTTCATTGTGAACTTTAGCATATAGCTTGTGAACTTTATCGGATTCACTGTGAACTTCAGCATTTTGGGCTTCTGCTCATCATACTTCTATATAAGAAGCAAATCGTTGCTTTAATTTTTGACAACATTCACCTACATTTAGTAATCTCTGTAAAAAGGAGGGGATCCACAATTACTGTACATAATTTCCATGCGACAACCATCGACGGAGAGAATGAATCACTGGCCGACTATGAAGGCAAGGTTCTTCTCATTGTCAATACAGCCAGTGAATGCGGGTTCACCCCACAGCTGGACGGCCTGCAAAAGCTGTACGATGACTATAAGGATAAAGGATTTACAGTACTTGGCTTCCCATGCAATCAGTTTCATCAGCAAGACCCAGGATCAAATGAAGAAATTTCCTCCTTTTGCCAGCAACATTACGGCGTGACGTTTCCGATGTTCAGTAAAATTGATGTGAAAGGCAGCAATGCCCACCCGCTGTTTGTTTACCTGACAAAACAGGCAAAAGGCATAGTTACGAAACAAATTAAATGGAACTTCACCAAATTTCTTGTCGACCAAAACGGTGGTGTGGTAAAACGTTTCGCGCCACAGACAAAACCGGAAAAATTGAATCAAGACATTGAACGGCTGCTTCATACATAAAGGCTGTCCCAGTGATTCCAGGACAGCCCTTTATCTAAAGTATCTTCTCTAAAAATTCCTTTGCCCTGTCTGAGTTTGGTTGTTCAAAAAAGGTATCCGGAGCGGTCTCCTCCATCAACACGCCTTCATCGAGAAACAGTATACGATCAGCCGCCTCTTTGGCAAAGCCCATTTCATGCGTCACAATTACCATCGTCATTCCGGTTGTCTGCGCCAGATCTTTCATCACTTCGAGCACTTCATTGACCATTTCCGGATCGAGTGCTGATGTCGGTTCATCAAACAGCATGACCTCAGGCTCCATGGCCAGTGCCCTGGCAATAGCGACACGCTGTTTCTGCCCGCCGGAAAGCCGGTTCGGATAAGCATCAAGCTTGTCTGATAGGCCAACCTTCGCAATCAGATCTTTGGCATGCGTATCCGCTTCCTCTTTGCTGCGATTATTTACCTTTTTGGCGCATACGTTACGTTTTCCAAGACCGTCATATGAGGAAATAAATGAAAGTGTTGAAACACCATACCGATTTGTTTGCGCACATCCATTTTAGAAACAGACGGACCTGTGATTTCCTTCTGTTCAACCGATATGCTCCCACTCGTCGGCTCCTCCAAAAGATTCAGGCACCGAAGAAACGTGGATTTTCCTGATCCAGACGGTCCGATAACGGCAACGACTTCCCCTTTTTCAATGGTGGTCGATATATTTTTCAACACTTCTGTCCCGTCAAACGCTTTTGACATATTTTCTACTTTAATCACTGTAACGAAGCCTCCGTTCCACTACTTTCCCTGCCTGTGTCAGGACGTACACCATCACCCAGTAAATAACACCTGCAAACAGGAGTGGCTCAAAATTCCGATATAATTCCGAACCGACAATTTGTGCCCGGCGCATCAGATCAAGATAGCCGATCGTTGACACAATGGCTGATTCTTTGGTTAATGTAATAAATTCATTCATGAGTGCCGGCAATATATTCTTTAGCGCCTGTGGCAAAATAATCTGAAGCATCATCGGTTTATACGGGACTCCCAATGCTTCTGCCGCCTCTGTCTGTCCTTTATCCACTGCCAGGATTCCGGCACGGATAATTTCCGACACATAGGCAGCTGAATTAAGGCCAAACGCTGCTATCGCTGATAAAAATGGAGATATATCATACCCGGTCAATTGCGGAATAGCAAAATAAACAATCATCAGCTGTAAAATCAACGGCGTTCCGCGGAAAATCGATGTATACACATTTGCAATCCCTTTTAAAATTCGAATGTTGGCGATTTTGCATAAAGCCAGTAGTGTCCCAAGCAAAAAGCCAACGATAATGCATACACTGACAAATTTTAATGTGACCCATATCCCTTCCAGCATAAAAGGAATCCATGGCACAATTTGGCTAAAATCCAAATTCATGCCTTAACACCCCGTCTCTCTGTTGTAAAAATTATTCTTCTGACAGCCATTTATCTTTAAGCTCTACTAATTTGCCGTTTTCTTCAAGTTTCTTTAATACCTTGTTTACATCGTCTACAAGTTCGCTGCCTTTAGGGAAAGCAATACCCATGCCAGGGGAGCTTGTAGTTGGGTCATCAAAACCTTCCAGTCCCTGTTCCTTCACATATCCTTTAGCAACTGACTTATCCATGTAGCCAACATCAATTCGGCTGGAATTCAATTCCTGAATTAAAATGTTTGCACTGTCCAGTTTCTTTACTTCAAACCCATACTCATCTTTCAGTTTTTCAGCTCCTTCTTCCTGAATAGTTCCCAGCTGAACGCCGACTGTTTTCCCTTTTAAGTCCTCCAGGCTGTCAATTCCCGCGTCAGGTTTGGAAATGAACATTTCACCGGATCGATTGTATTCAGTCGAAAAATCCACGTTCTTTTTTACGATCTTCTGTCGTACTCATGCCCGCCATAACCATATCTACCCGACCAGACTGCAAAGAGCCAATCAGCCCGTCAAACTTCATATCTTCTATTTTTAATTCGTAACCAAGCTCTTCAGCAACCAGATTCGCTAAGTCAATATCAAATCCTTCATATTCGCCTTCAGGTGTCCGGGATTCAAACGGTGGAAAATCAGCTGATGTAGCCATTCTCAATATATTTTCTTCACTGGAATCCGAACTGCCATCTGCGCCGGAAGATGTATCCTTACTGCCGCTAGCCTTATCACTACCACTTCCACAAGCCGTCAATATAAACATGAAAGCCACAACTATCAGCACTGCCCCCATTATTTTTCATCATGATCCGCTCCCTTTTTATTCATGTTTTTGTATATTTATTAATTAGTATGTATATTTATAACACGGAAAGCAATAAAAAACAAGCGTATTTTGAAAATAAATTAAAAAATTTGGTTTCCGGTTGATTCTTGTCCTTTTC
>BBCA01000089.1 GCA_001311805.1 Lentibacillus juripiscarius JCM 12147
GGTCGGGGTGGGGTATCAACCGATTTGGGTGAGTAATCAACGGCCGGGGTGTAGAATCAACCAAAATGAGAAAGAATCGACCGGTTATCAGGAGAAATCAACCGGGTTGGGGCGAGAAATCAACCGGTCGTGGTGTAGAATCAACCAAAATGAGAAAGAATCGACCGGTTTTCAGGTGTAATCAACCGGTTGGGGCCAGAAATCGACCGATCGAGGTGTAGAATCAACCAGTATGGGAAGAATCGACCGGTTTTCAGGTAGAATCAACCGGTTGGGGCGAGAAATCAACCGGTCGGGGTGTAGAATCAACCAATATGAGGAGAAATCAACCGTCCGGGGCGAGGAATCAACCGTTCGGGTCCACATATCGACCGGTCAGAACCAATCATCAACCTTTAACAGAAAATATCATCCTGAGCCGCAAGATTTTCAACCATCGACGTCAAATTTCAGCCCAAGTGGCAGGAAAACTATCACCGGTCAGCCTTTGTATTGAAATCATGTGGGATTTATCGCTATAATAGGTTATTATATGATGCAGGAGCGGTTAAGAATGAAGGACAATGCAAAACAGGTTGCCATTGAGCTCGAAACGTCGATTGATGACAATGGTGAAATGGAGTACAATACGGTAAGGCAGACAGGCCAGTTTTACCAAAAGAAACAATGGACGTGCTTACGTATACAGAAACACTAGATGACGGGTCGAATGTCAGCAGTCTGATCACGATTTATGAAGACAGGGTAAGCATCAAGCGGAAAGGGCCGGTTGCCATGCATCAGCAGTTCCGTCCGCATCGGTCCACCGAAAATGTTTACCAGCACCCGCATGGCACGATACATATGGAAACCTATACCAAAGCTATTGATTACCGCAGGCCGGCAGCAGAGCAGGCTGGCTTGTTGACCATCGCTTATACAGTAAAATTGAATGGACAGGATGAACGCAATCATCAATTGACCTTGAACGTACGTGATAAGGAGGACTCTCAATGAGCAACGTGTTGGCACAGACGGAAGATATACTGAAACAAGAGATTGCCGCAGCTGTTGTACAGGCAGGATTGGCGGCAGAAGAAGAACTGCCGGAAGTCATTCTGGAAAAACCGAAAGAAAAAACGCACGGTGATTTTGCGACCAATATTGCCATGCAGCTGGCACGTATCGCCAAAAAGCACCACGCCAGATTGCCGATGATATCGTGGCTCATCTCGACCAAGCGAAAGCGAGTGTCGCCAGCGTTGAAGTGGCGGGGCCCGGCTTCATCAACTTTTTATGAAAAATGATTTTCTCGGTGATTTGATTCCGGCCATTTTGGAAGCAGGGGAGTCGTACGGCCGAACGGATTCCGGCAAGGGGGAAAAGGTGCAGGTTGAGTTTGTCTCCGTCAACCCGACCGGCGATCTGCATCTTGGCCATGCCCGTGGTGCGGCATATGGTGATGTTTTTGCAATGTGCTGGATGCGGCAGGTTATGACGTCGAACGGGAATATTACATTAACGATGCCGGCAACCAGGTCGATAAGCTCGCTTCGTCCGTTGCAGTCCGGTATTTGCAGGCACTTGGCCGTGATGCAGTCATGCCTGAGGACGGATACCGCGGTGAAGATGTGGCTGCCATTGGCCGGGAGCTGGCGGAAGAACACGGTGAAAAATGGGCGGACGCCGATGAATCCGAGCGTTATTCCTTTTTCCGGGAGTACGGGCTGAATCATGCGCTGGAGCAGATCAGGAAAGACCTCGCCGACTTCCGCGTGCATTTTGACAACTGGTTTTCCGAGCAGTCGCTGTACAATGACGGCAAAGTGGAAGCAGCTGTGGAAACGCTGCGGAATGGCGGTTATGTGTATGAAGAAGACGGAGCAACCTGGTTCCGCTCGACCGATTTTGGCGATGATAAGGATCGGGTTTTAATCAAACAGGACGGCAGCTATACGTACCTGACACCAGACATCGCTTATCATAAAGACAAGCTGGAGCGCGGCTTTAATAAGATTATTAATGTATGGGGATCCGACCATCACGCTATATCGCCCGGATGCAGGCTGCCATCCAGGCACTCGGCTATCCGAAAGATAAATTGGGTGTAAAAATCATCCAGATCGTCAACCTGTTTGAAGGCGGCGAGAAACTGCGCATGAGCAAGCGGACAGGCAATGCTGTTGCACTGCGGGATCTAATGGAAGAGGCAGGGGTTGACGCGACACGCTACTTCTTCGTTATGCGATCCAATGATACCCAATTCGACTTTGATTTGGACCTGGCCCGTTCCGAATCCAACGACAACCCTGTTTATTACGTACAGTACGCCCATGCCAGGATTTGTACGATGCTAAAACAGGCAGAGGAAAAAGGGTTTGCCGACAGTGAGCAGTTTGACGCGAAACTGCTCACATCCGAGAAGGAAGTGGACCTGCTGAAAAAACTGGGCGAATTTCCGCAAACAATCGCGGAAGCTGGCGAAAAACACGCACCGCATAAAGTGCCGCAGTATGTTTTCGACCTGGCATCCCAGCTGCATAGCTTCTATAATGCAGAAAAAGTGCTCGACCCGGACAACCCGGAACGCACAAAAGCCCGGATTGCCCTGATGAAAGCAGTCCGCACCACCCTGGCAAACGGCCTTGGACTAATCGGAATAACCGCACCAGAAAAAATGTAATCATCATTAGCTGCAGGGGTTCAGTACTCCTGCAACTTTTTAGTGGGACGCGGGAACAGGCTTACTGTTCCAGTTTAAGCGGACAGGTTGGTACTGAGCGGTGGACCTGAGCAGGTCAAATCGAGCGAGAAAGACCTCGAATCGAGCGACACCGGCTTCAAATCGAGCGAGGGCCGTCCAGCTGTACTGCCTGTAGAAAAAAGCAGGCTCCTTTGTCAATGGCCTGCCTAACTGTTGCGATTAAACTCTTCTTGTTTTGTCTCTAACTGGTGTTTAAGAATATTCTTCCAGATTCTTGGAGGAATCTCTTTCCCCAGTGAATGGGAAACCCGCGTTCGTAACCATTTTCCATTGACAAATTTCCTATAATAGTAATGGTCTGCTCCCTTTTTATATTCCTCCCACCCGTTTCGCTCACAGTAGCGTTTTAAATCCCTGAATTTAGGCAACTTCTTCTCCAAATAGTAATTGTTCAATATCTTCTTTGGTATCACAGAGCAAAATACGCAAAGCATACGGGGTAAGAGTGCGTGTATTTTTGGCCTGGAACATATAAGGCTCATTCATGAAATCCTCAGCAAATTCCCGGGCTGTTTCTGCAGCTGCCCGTTTACATTCCTCTTCAGTATCTCCCATAGCATAATCATTCAATGGCATAATCCAGGCCCAATAGGTTCCGTCGTTTTCTAAGCGTATATCAATGTCAAATGTATATTGCCCCAGGGTCTCAGCAAGCATTGAACGGCTTAAAATAACACCATCCGTCTCTGTCTGCTTCCGCGCTTTAATCAATGAGGGAATAAAATTCTGTACATCATCAAAAACAGTTGTAAAGTTCTGTCTGGCTGCTGAAAAACGATATTCTTTTAACATACTCAATCACCCTTTCACCTCCTACACTACCATGTTATGTACAATTTGTACAATTAGTACAAATTTTATACACTGGGTATCTAAAAAAACTTGGGCGGAACACGGGGACAGGCTTATTGTCCCGGTCTAAGCGGCAGGTTGAAACTGAGCGGTGGCTTGAGCAGGTTAAATCGAGCGACGCCAGCCCAAATCGAGCGAGAGCCGCGTCAATTCGAGCGACACGCGCCACAAAACGAGCGACGCCCAACTCAAATCGAGCGAGAGGCCACCTCAAATCTACCCACCTCAATACGAGCGGGGTCCTCTTCTACTACTACAATCGTACGCATTTCCAAAAAAGTGTTATTTTCCCACAAAATTCGACTTCAGCAACATTTTGTGCATAATTTTCAAAAATTGGTTGACTGAATGATCACTCATCATATAAAGTATAAGTAGAATCATAGTATTAAAGTGCTGGCGGTTTTTATTTTCAAATTAATGCAATCGTTATCATTTCCGTTATACTACAAATAAAGGGGGAAGTGCATCATGGACATATTTTTGACAGTGAATTGGATAGCATTCACTGCGATTGTCATTTATGGCGTTTACCTATTCGCCAAAGTGGTGGCGACGCGTGTTTCCTATATCAAGCTTGGGAAAAAGTCTGAGTTTGACCGGGATTTTAAAGAACGCTTCCGCCGCGTTGGCAAAATAGTTTTGGCCAGTCGAAACTATTAAAAGATAAAAAGTCCGGAACCATTCACGTGATGATGTTCTACGGGTTCCTGCTCGTGCAGTTCGGGGCTATTGATATGTTTGTAAAAGGATTGGCACCGGGGAATCATTTGCCGTTTGGCATGTTCTATCCGGGATTCACGTTTTTCCAGGAACTTGTGACATTAATGATCCTGGTAGCCGTTGTATGGGCGTTTTTACCGCCGCTATATTGAAAAAATCGTCCGTTTGAAACGCGGGTTTAAAGCAGGTCTTGTGCTGTTATTCATTGGAACATTGATGCTGTCTGTACTGCTTGGCAACGGAATGATGATTGTCTGGCACGGGGATGCTGCAACTTGGACCGAACCGGTTGCCAGTTTAATAGCTCTTGCATTTGGATGGCTGCCGCAAACCGCTGCCATGGTGTTATTCTACGTTTTCTGGTGGATTCACACGGTTACCATACTGGCATTTTTAGTTTATGTGCCGCAGTCCAAGCACGCACACTTGATTGCAGCGCCTATTAACGTATTCTTGAGTAAGCGCGTACCAGGCAAATTAAAACCGATAGATTTTGATATTGACGACGAGCAAAATGAGGATGAAATTTCGTTTGGTGTCGGCAAGGTGGAAGATTTCGAACAGCACCAGATGATTGATTTTTACGCATGTGTGGAATGCGGTCGTTGTACGGATGTCTGTCCAGCTGCAGGGACCGGAAAAATGCTGTCGCCGATGGATATTATGGTGAAAGTCCGCGATCATCTGACGGAAAAAGGCGCAGCTGTCACAGGCAAATCGCCATGGGTTCCTTCCTATGCGTTTTCCGGAACGAAAGGAAACGAGCTTGCTGGGCAGGGGGCAAGTGAAGCGGCAGCAGGCATGGAAAGCGTCAGCCTGATTGGGGATGTCATCACGGAAGAAGAACTTTCTGGCTGTACAACATGCCGTGCCTGTGAAGATGCTTGCCCGGTCATGAATGAACACGTCGGCACGATTATCGATATGCGCCGCTATCTGGTTATGACAGAAGGTAAAATGGACCCGGATGCCCAGCGCGCTGTTATGAACATCGAGCGTCAGGGCAATCCATGGGGGCTGTCCAAAAAGACCGCATCAAGTGGCGCGAACAAGATGAGGAGGCTTACATCCCGACGATAAAAGAACTAAAGAAAGAGGAAAAAGATTTTGAGTATCTGTTCTGGGTCAGTTCAATGGGTTCATTTGACAACCGCAGCCAGAAAATTGCACTCGCGTTTGCCAAATTGATGAACCAGGCCGGCATTAGCTTTGCTATCCTCGGCAACAAGGAGCAGAACTCCGGGGATACGGCACGCCGCATCGGGAACGAGTTTTTGTTCCAGGAAATCGCCGAGAAAAATATAAAAGAATTCGAAAAGCATGATGTGAAAAAGATTGTAACCATCGACCCGCATGCTTATAACATTTTCAAAAATGAGTACCCGGATTTTGGTTTTGAAGCAGAAGTCTATCACCATACACAAATGCTGTATGACCTGGTGATGAATGGCAAACTGAAACCCGATCGGCCGATCAATCAGCGGCTCACGTACCATGATTCCTGTTATCTGGGCCGGTACAACGGCGTATACGACCCGCCGAGGGAAATTTTGAAGTCCATCCCAGGCCTTGACCTGGTAGAAATGGACCGCAGCAGGGAAAATGGCATGTGTTGTGGTGCTGGCGGCGGCCTGATGTGGACGGAAGACACAACCGGAAACCGGATTAACGTCGCCCGTACCGAACAGGCCATGCAAACTGAATCAACCATGATATCCAGCGCATGCCCATTCTGCCTCACCATGATCAGCGACGGCACAAAAGCAAAAGAAGTGGAAGAAGATATCAGTACCATGGACGTAGCCGAAATACTCGCATTATCCGTACTCACCGACGACCAGCAACAATCAGCCTAGGACGGGAGGATGGCACCCGGACCCAAAGTCGCGCGAACCGGAAAAGTCGCGCGACCCGGGCCAAAACTCGCGCGAAAATCGAGAAAGTCGTGCGACCCGGTCCCAAAGTCGCGCGAGCCGGGCCAAAACTCGCGCGCCCCGGACCAAAACTCGCGCGGCCCGAGTCCAAATTCGCGCGAAAATCGAGAAAGTCGCGCGACAACAGCATCAAATTACGCGGTAAGCAACACGCGCGCCTGCACCATAAACAGTACGAATCACAAAAAGAGGGGACGACACCCCCTCCCCTCTTTTGCAACGTCAGATAGTATAAATGATGGATGACCTTATAAGCAATACTTCGGATTTGCTAAAGGATAAGGCAAATGCCGAGTTTTTCTAAGCCCATGACTGAGCGAGCGTTCGGTCAAAAAGAAACCGTTAGCCTATAAATCTACAAATCTATTACGAAGGAAGGATGGTTGTGTTATGCGTAAAGCAGTTATTGTGTCCGGTGCACGGACGCCATTTGGCAATTTTGGAGGAAGCCTGAAGCAGCTGACAGCCTCTCAGCTCGGAGGTACAGCAATCCGGGAGGCGCTGAACCGTGCTGATTTGGACGGCGAGGCGGTTGATGAAGTAATCATGGGAACGGTGCTGCAAGGCGGCCAAGGGCAGATTCCATCCAGGCAGGCAGCACGGGATGCTGGCATTCCATGGGATGTTAAAACGGAAACGATTAATAAAGTGTGTGCTTCCGGACTGCGCAGTGTTACGCTTGCCGATCAGCTGATTCGTGCCGGTGATGAGGATGTCGTTGTCGCGGGTGGGATGGAAAGCATGAGCAATGCGCCGTATATTTTGCCGGATGCTCGCTGGGGACACCGCATGGGCGATAAAAAGCAGTCGATATGATGGTGCACGACGGACTCACTTGTTCTTTTGCCGGCGTTCATATGGGCAGTTACGGCAACAGTACCGCAGAAGAATACGGCTTGACGAGAGAAGCGCAGGATGAGTGGTCATACCGCAGCCACCAGCGGGCCGTGAAAGCCATTGATGAAGGTAAATTTGCCGATGAAATTGTGCCGGTTGACGTGCCACAGAGAAAAGGTGATCCAATTGTCGTTGACACCGATGAAGCACCACGCAGAGACACAAATCCGGAGAAACTGGCTAAGTTGGGCCCTGCATTTGACCGGGACGGAACGATTACCGCTGGGAACGCACCGGGCGTGAATGATGGTGCCGGCGCTTTTGTTGTCATGTCTGATGAAAAGGCGCAGGAACTTGGAAAAGCACCAATGGCCAACATTCTCGGCCACGCGGAAGTAGCGGTTGAGTCCAAGGATTTTCCAAAAACACCGGGACTTGTCATCAATAAACTACTGGAAAAAACCGGCTATTCCAAACAGGATATCGCTCGGTTTGAGATTAACGAAGCTTTTGCAGCAGTCTCACTCGCAAGCGGTAAAATAGCAGATATCGATCCGGAAAAAATCAACGTAAACGGTGGCGCGGTCGCACTCGGCCATCCGATTGGCGCAAGTGGCGCACGTATAATCCTGACGCTGATACATGAACTGAAACGCCAGGGTGGCGGTCTTGGCATCGCAGCTATTTGCAGTGGCGGCGGCCAGGGGGATGCCGTATTAGTAGAGGTACCAGCCAACTAACGCCAGGCAGAACAGTATTTCAGGTAAAGCTGTTTTCTAAAAGGTTGTTGCTTTTAACACAAAATATATAAGCTGTGACGTAACTC
>BBCA01000090.1 GCA_001311805.1 Lentibacillus juripiscarius JCM 12147
AATAACCTAATTTTTCGTATTTTAAAGGTAGATATTGAATTATGAAATTCACTCTCGTTTTCAAAGTTTTTCTAAGCAAGCAGATCCATACTGTCCTGCAATTTGTTTACTTTTTCATCCATTGCGTCAAATCGCTTATCTACTTCTTCAAATCGTTTGTCAATTTTTGCAAACCCGTCCTGCATCTGATTATGCAATTCCTTTATAGCTTGCATAATTTGATCATATTGTTCATTTGTCACCGTAACATCCTCCCCTTCATATGTTTCAATGAACCGTTTAAGTTGTTACTCTCATTATAAACGCCCCCACCAAAATAATCTATAGTGAAACGCAGGAAATCATGAACTATCCAAATTGAGTCAAATTCATTCTGCCTATTACGACTTTATAACTTAAAAGTCACGCACATCTGAGGCCTAGTCGAGATCTGACTTCCCTATAACGTATCGAGTCCCTGATTAAGATTCTCTATTACGGTAAGGCTAAGGTGAAAAATCGGAAGGATCTGTCTTACATATGGAATTGGAATTAACCTGGATGGCTTTTATCATGCTTATACTTGCCAGCTACCGGCTGACACACTTAATCGTTTTCGATAAAATAACCGAATTTATCCGCAAACCCTTTTTAACAAAAAGAAGATCTCACAAAAGAAACAAAGATGGTACCCAAATCCAAAATCGGCTACCTTCTGACCTGTTATTGGTGTGCAGGAATCTGGAGCGCGATATTTCTCGGTATGATATATTTGTGGATTCCCGATATCGCCCAGTATATAATCCTTGTCCTGGCAATTGCGGCGGTCAGGCAATCCTTGAGTCATTTGTGGGTGTGAATATTAAACGCACTGCGTTGTATGATGAAGAAGCAAAAGAATTGAAATAAGTTGCTGTCGGCCTATCCCTGTTAGATCTGCTGTCAACATGAACAACATGCACCACTTTATGAATTGGCTTAAGGTTGGAAAACGAACAGCTGTATACTCGTTTGGTTATAATGGTTCAAGAAGGGTTGAAAAAGCGAGCCTTCCCTATACTGGGAAGAGCTCGCTTTCTAGTTTCAAACTTCCGGAGTTGGTGTAGGCTCCGAATAGTCGCCTTATTGGTATTTTTTGGTTAATGTAACAATCATAGTTGCTTGTATGACCAAAATCCCCGCAGCCGCATCCTTCACTTAATAAACACTGGCACATGTTCCGGCTGCTGGTTCATAAAAACAATGATTTTTATATTGACCGGTAAAAGGTTGACCGTACCATGTGGAAGGACATGGACCATATGGATTGAAATACCAAAGCGAATATTTCGATGGATGTCGTCTCCAATATTTCAAATTCTTTCTTGCTAATCTACGCTCAGTTTCCCGTGCCGGTCGATAAAACATACTGCCTTTTTGAACAGCTTCAAACGAATAATTTCCTCCTTGCACTTGATAAATAACTTCCCGTGCTGTTCTTACATCTGTAAAATCTAAACAATCCGCTTTCGCACGATTAACAATTACATTTCCGACAGACAGCATTCCTATTCTTCCTTCACCAACGGCTTCCGCTCTCATCATCCTAGCCATTAGGTCAACGTCTTTACTTGTGTATTTAATGAATGGCATTTTTTCACCCCAAAAATAGTGTATGAAAAAAGCCAACTGTGTTATATTTTCTGCTATTTTTGTTTTTCCCCAATGCAAAAATTTTTTGATGCGCCATCTATACTTAAACAAGATCGTGCTATATCTGAGGATTATATAAGAGGAGTATCCTAATATATCAATTGACGACGACTAGTTTCCACTCACACTGATGTTTATATAAGGTAGCACTCATGAAGAAAACAGCCAATAAAAAGTGTTCCGAACCATATGGTTCGGAACACCCTCCTAACGCGGATTAACTTAATTCATTCTTTTCCATAATATGATTGAAATTCAGTTTCTTGTTCAGTACATACATAACTGGGATTCCGAGAGCCATGATGCCGAATTCACCCGCAGCTGTCGTCAGCCATGTGAGCAGAAATGGCAAGTCGGCGGCCAGATAAAGCTCGAATGCTATAATAAACATATTAAACGTAAATACAATTGTGTTGATGATGAGCAGAGTCAATTTATGTTTAATAAATTTTGCTAGAAGTATAACGATTCCGAGCGATAGTGCTGAGTGGGCTACCCCAAATGTCAAGTCAAAAACCCCGGTTGGGGAGAATAAATTGGTCAAGAGGACGCCCAGTACAATACCGAAAAAATATTTCTTGTTGAAGACAACGAGATGGTTAAAAATTTCCGGAATTCGAAACTGAATGTTCGAGAACGCAATCGGCGCGGCGACCAATGACACAGTGACATAAGCTGCAGCCACAAGTGCATTGGCGGCAAGTGTTTTGATATTCAATCGTATTCCTCCCTAGTTTTTATCGTGGGATGGTTTCGAACCACGGTTTGGATACAGGTCCCAAACGACTTTATTATACCCGGATGCAAGGAATATGCAAAGGGTTTTCAGTAGATTTTTGAAAAATAATCAGGATATCTGATGTGGTACACCCTGTATGAATGGCTTTTTCCTTTAATGTATGGTTAAAATAGAACGAACAATTCAGACGAACGGTAACACTTTTTCAAAGGGGATGTATGATGAGAAGAATTATTTTATCGACAGAGAGTGGAGCGGATTTACCAAGGGATTTGACTCGAAAACATGCCATTCAAGTGGTCCCAATGCATGTCATTATGGATGGGCAGGATTATTTTGATGGGACGTTACCCGTAGAGGATATTTATGACTATTATGATCGCACCAAAAAATCCCCTCTACAACATCGACAAATGCCCACGAGTATCACGATTTTTTCACGAAGATAAGAGCGGATTTTCCCGATTGTATTATTATTCACATTGGCTATACGTCAAAGGCATCCTCCTCCTTCCAAAATGCGATACTCGCCTCAGAGGACTTTGAGGATCTTTATCTCATTGATGCTTTGAACGTCACAGGTGGATTAGCTGCTATTGTTATGTATGCTGTCAACTTGTTAGAGAAAAATCCTTCGATTGAACCTGGTAGTTTAATTGAAGAAATGGAAGCAATCGTTCCTAAATCAAGGCTTGCATTTGTTCCTGGCAGCTTAGAATTTCTAAAAGCAGGCGGACGCGTCAGCAATATGGCTTATCTCGGAGGTGCTTTATTAAAATTAAAGCCACGCATTGAATTAGTTGAAGGAAAACTTGTTTCCACAAAAAAAATATCGTGGGAAAATGAGTGCAGTTGCGGAAAAACTTTTACAGGATTATTTAAATCAATATGATATTGATCGAGAACAACTCTATTTTCAATACTCGATCGGACTTGATGAAAGTATCAAGAAGCGGATGGATGAAATTGCAAAAGAAAAAGGATTCAAACATGTAAAATGGATGCAGGCAGGGGCTATGATTTCTACTCATGCAGGACCTGGGGGCTTTGGAATTGCAGGTTTAGAAGTTTAGGAACGGTCGGTTCTCAAGTGTTTCTGGTCCTGGGATAGTGATACCGCACTGTTTTTTAAAGGCCTCTTGAGAATACTGTGTGGCGAAAGGCTTGGCAATCTTCGCCAAGCCTTTTGTCTCCTTGTCTTACCTCCAATAATTATTAGCTGCTGCAACTGTCTGGAAGTGAGTTGCAATAACTTGGGATGCCATTGTTAAGCTATCCGGATTCCTTGCGTATTTCGGTCTTAATTTCTTTCTGATATTCTCGGATGGCTGTGTATATCCAACTCCTTTCCTAGCAAGTGTGATGGCCAGTTCGAAGCCCTCTTGGGGTGTTTTTGTTTTCAAACTTGTAAGCCAGTCTGCCATAGCTAATCCTCCCCCTTTCCAGCTTAAAATGCCAACTCAGATAAGTAATTCCATTATTCCTGATCCTCGAATATAATCCATCTTACCGAATACTTACTCCTTTAAAATCTCCCTCGTTTTCTCCAGTATTTCCTCGTCCTTCAGCCGAAATTTAAATTCCACCCTTCTGGAATCTTCTGCACTGTAATTGCCGGCGTCATCCGTTCGGAAGTCGGTATAAGACTTACCGTTGACAGTTAATTTATCCTTCAAGTGCTGCTGGATATTTTTATATGGAAAGTCGTCGCTTAGAATGTATTCGGCGACACTGTAGGCCCGTTCCTGTGAGAGCTTCATGTTATACATATAGCTCCCGTCGCGGTCGGTATGGCCTTCGATAATGATTTCGGCAATATATTCTTCGTAGCCGCTCTTCAGCAAAATGTCCAGATATTTAGGCACGAATTCATCCAGGAACTGAAACGATTCCGGCTTTAATTCGGACTCATTATACGGAAAAAGAATTTCTGTATTAAAGATAATCGCACCTGTCTCTTCATCGACTTCAATACCCATGGCTGAATCGCTGAATTCCGCCTGCAGCTCGTTTACAAGCTTGGATCGGACTCCCATAAGCTGATCGATGGTCTTTTTCATCTCTTCAATCTGGAGGGATTTAATGATCATCATCGCTATGAAAATTAAGATGAAACATAATAGAATAATGGTCAAAAGGTCCGTAAAAGATGGCCAGAAATGCCCGTCGTCCTGCTCCTTTTTGAAAAGCCGCTGATATTTAGTATTCATCTTTTTTCAGCCTACCCTCGTTAGGTTCTGCTTGCTGCCCCACACGATTAAGCTGCCGGTTGAGTCCTTGGATTTCATGGCTCAGGTCCTGGAGCAGTTGCTGGATTGACCGGGAATTGTTTTGCTGAATGTCTTCTGTCAGACGCCGTATTTCCTGGAATTCCTTCTTGATGCCATCATTCGTCATTTCTACCGAATCATTGATATTCCGAGCGACCTTGTCAAGCTTATCGCCCAGTAACCCTTCCAGATTGGCCACATAGTTGGATAGGGTATTTTTCAAGACGTCGACACTTGCTTCGACTTGGTTTTCGCGCTGCTGGAATGATTGGTTCATCTGGGATATGGTATTGTTTATTTCATTAATTAGCTGGTTATTCTGCATGCTAAGTTTCTCATACGTTTGGCCAGTTTCCTGCATTTGCCGTTCAGATGCCTTCGATTGCTCTGAGTGGGCTTTCAGATGGTTACCGAACGTTCGGTTAAACTCCTTCAGCTCGTCAAACCGATCGGACAAGAGATACTTATACTCCGCTTGTGTCTGATTGATCACCTCAAGAGCTTGCGGCAATTGGCTGATGGAACCTCCCATTTTTTCGAAGTCTTTGGATAACTCACCGAGATTTGTAATAATGCCGGTCAGTTTCGAGCTGAGGTCACTTCCGAATATGTGCTTAAATTCCTGATTATGTTCCTCCATTCTTTCTGCCAGGTCATTGCTTTTCTGTGTCACTTTTTCAAATGCCGTGTGCATGGCTTCCTGTTCTTCCATGATGGACGATGTAAAGGATTTCAGCTCCCCAACGGACTCCTCAAAACGGTTCAAGGTGTCCATCTGCGTTTCCGACACTTCTTTAACGCGCTCGTACGTGTTTTCAAATGCTTTAGCCATCCGCTCATGTTTACTGTCCAACTTTTTAAAGTAGGAAAACAGGGAATCAAAGTTGTTGTTCAGCTTTTTAGTAGATTCCCCAAACCCGTCGGTCACTTCTTTCATATGGTGGAACAATTCCTGAAATTCCTCCAGGTTGCTGGAAAGTCCAACGTTAAATGCCGCCAGATCTTTTGCTGATTGCTGCAGTCCAGTTGTATATTCCTGAAATCCGGCGAAGGCATTTTCAATCCCTGTCAGTGACTGCTGATTCGTTTGCTGCAGGTGCTGAATGGATTGGTTAATCGTTTCCGACACGTTAATCAGGCGGCTGATCCCGTCCTGTTCGTTTCCTTCTAAATGGGATTCAACTTTTAACATGATATCCGTCAGCATATATTCCGTATTAAGCACTTTAACCAGAACCGTCATGAAAAGGGATAACCCCATCCCGGCAATACTGGTATAAAACGCCACGTCAATCCCCGACAGGACAGCAGCGATATTTTCGACCAGTTGACTGCCTGTCGCATTGATACTTCCCAAGGAGATGGTCAGACCGATAAACGTCCCCAGCACGCCAATCAAGATAAAGACAGAAACGGTCATTTGCACCATTTTAATCAGATTGACAACCGGCACATTGAAAACGCGCCAGCTGGAAAATTTCTCTTGGACAAACGTTTCCGGCTTCACCGGTTCTTCCTGCCGAATCCGGTCATATTCTGCTTGAAAGGTGCTCAGTGGCTCCATATCCAGTCGGTTCGTCGCTGTGATGTAGTTTCTTAATTTTTTAGTTTCGAAAATAAACCGATATGAACCAAAACGGCGAGGAAAAAGATTGTGAACAGAATCATGAAAATCAGTTCGGTGGTTGGGTTCGCTAAAATGTCTTTCGCTGTTTGTTCGCTGGTGAACAGCTCTAGAATGAATTGCAGCATACATTCTCCCCCTGCTAGTTGCTCTTTCTTTATGGCTATTCAGAGGGTGGACAAATCATGTATGGATTCATGGACTGCCTTTTGGGTTGAGGGTGCTGCCGCTCGTGTTTGGGGTGCTGCCGCTCGAGTTTGGGGTGCTGCCGCTCGAGTTGGGGTGCTGCCGCTCGAGTTGGGTGCTGCCGCTCGAGTTGGGTGCTGCCGCTCGAGTTTGCGGTGCTGCCGCTCGAGTTTGGGGTGCT
>BBCA01000091.1 GCA_001311805.1 Lentibacillus juripiscarius JCM 12147
AGACGGCTCTCGCTCGAGTTGCGGCTGTTCTCGCTCGAGTTGCGGCTGTTCTCGCTCGAGTTGAGACGGCTCTCGCTCGATTTGAGGCGGCTCTCGCTCGATTTGGGGGTGTTCTCGCTCGATTCACCCTTCTGCTCGTTCGATTCCAACCGGCCCAACACACAATCCAATATCTAAATGCTCCACAAGGAAGGTGACAGTTTGAACCTTACTTATTTCCTGTTTTTCTTGTGCATTATTGTCTGTACGCTGATTATTACGTATTGGGCGGCGAAACAGAGCAAAACCACGAACCAGTTTTATGTTGCGGCCGGAAGCCTGACCGGTATTCAGAACGGGATGGCGATTGCCGGAGATTACATCAGTGCGGCATCTTTTTTAGGGATTATCGGCACGATTGCGATCAGTGGGTTTGATGGATTTTTATATGCGATTGGATTTCTTGTTTCCTATTTAATCGTCTTATTTTTCATCGCGGAGCCTGTACATCATCTGGGCAATTATTCGCTTGGGGATGTCGTCTGTTCGCGCTTCCCGAGTGTTCGCATGCGCTGGATGATGGCGATTAGTGCACTGCTTATTTCCATTCTCTATATGATTCCGCAGCTGGTTGCAGCGGGACTTCTGATTCGGCTATTGCTCGATATAAATTATACAACCTCTGTTCTGGTTATCGGAAGTTTGATGACGGTATATGTTGTGTTTGGTGGTATGTTTGCAACGTCGTGGGTGCAGATTGTAAAAACGGTTGTGCTTATGTCCGGCACATTCCTGCTGGCGCTCATTGTGTTTTCGCGTTTCGGCTGGAGCATCCAAGAGTTAATTTCCAACGTCAAACCGGGGACACCGCTTGGGGAGCAATTTTTTCAGCCAGGTAATTTATATGATCACCCACTGGAAAGTCTATCCTTACATCTCGCGTTAATCCTGGGAACAGCAGGGCTGCCGCATATTCTGATTCGGCTGTTTACCGTCCGGAATGCTCGGGAGGTACGGCGGTCGCTGTTAACTGCCAGCTGGATTATTGGTGTGTTTTACATTATTGCACTTGTACTTGGTCTTGGTGCAGTGGCCCTTGTCGGTTACCACGAACTCATTCTTATAGACCCGACCGGAAACTTGGCCGCCCCGCTCTTGGCAGGCGAATTGGGTGGTGACTTTTTGATGGCGTTCATTGCGGCAATTGCGTTTACAACGATTGTTGCCGTGGTAGCTGGGCTGGTTATCTCAGCAACCACTGCTTTTTCCCATGATGTTTACTACCATATTGTCAAAAAGGGGCAGACCACTGAAAGAAAACAATTGCGTGCTGCACAGGGCACCGCATTTGTTGTTGGGCTCGTCTCTACCTTATTTGCGCTCGGACTGCAGCATATTAATGTTACTTTTCTTGTTTCACTAACGTTCATTGTTGCCGCATCAAGCAATTTACCGGTACTTTTGTTCACCATTTACTGGAAACGTTTTAACGAGGCAGGGGCAATTATCGGCATGGTATGCGGGCTGGCTGCATCTCTCACACTGCTGGTGACGGGTCCGCACATTATGAACCCGGATGGCGGCTGGATCCCCCATGAACCGTTTTTACCACTATCCAACCCGGGCATTATTGCGATTCCGATTGGATTTTTGGGCGCTGTGCTTGGTTCGCTTCTGACCCAAAATGACTACAGCAGCAAGGGATTCCAACGGTTTTATATAAAAGCACAGACAGGAGTGGACGTGAAGGAGGATGCCTCATGAAGTACCTGACCATGATTCTGTTTGAACGTCTGGGCTTATTGCTGGTGCTCGCATTTGTGCTGACGCGCATCCCCGGGTTCCGGTCTCTGCTCGACCGTGAATTCGGCAAAAATGACGCTCGTCCACGCTGGCATGTTTGGCCTTTTCGGTGTTGCCGGCACAATTACAGGTGTTGTCCTGGAGGATGGCGAGATTGCTTCCAGGATGTTGGTCTGGTCTGTTTCCGATGATCAGCTCATTGTCAGCTCCAGCCTGGTTGCGATTGTGATTGCCGGGCTGCTCGGTGGCCCCGTCGTTGGCCTCGGAGCGGGCGTCATTGCCGGTGGACATCTTTTTATCTGGGCGGCATAGGCTTTATAGCAAACAGTCTCGTCAACCCGATTACCGGATTTCTTGCCGGATGGACCGCGCGCTTTTTTTCCAATGAGCGGGTTATTTCCCCATTAAAGGCGCTGTTCATCGGTGTATTTCCTCCGGTTCTGCACATGCATTTGCTGCTCATCGCCGAACCGGAATCAAGTTCTATGATTGCCATGGTGAATACAGTAGGCCTGCCGCTGGTGTTATCGAACAGCATTGCCATTGCTATTTTTACCACGATGATTGGGATGGCCCTTCGTGAGCAAGAAAATGAGGCGGCATTGGCAGCAAGGAAAGCGTTCACCATTGCAGAGGAGGCACTCCCTTTTTAAAAAAAGATTCCGCCCGGGAGATGGCAGCTGGGATTGCAAATTTGCTTTATGACCGGCTGGAGCTGGCTGCTGTCTCCGTTACCAATGAACGGGAAATTCTCGCGCACCGCGGGATGGGTGCTGATCATCATCAGCAAGGAAGTCCGGTCATTACGCCATTATCTGATGATGCAATCCAGTCCGGACAGATGAAGGTAGCCTATTCCCGTTCTGACATCCAGTGCCCACATGCCAAATGCCCTTTTGAATCAGCCATTATTATTCCGTTCATGGACACAAGCGAGTCACCGGGCCTGATTAAGTTTTACTTTCGGAAAGCACAGCACATCCGTCCGGTGGAACTGATGCTCGCACAAGGGCTTGGACAGTTAATTTCCAACCAGCTGCACAGTATCGCAGCGGAAAAACTGAAATCGCACATACGTGATGCTGAGCTGCGGAACCTCCAGGCCCAGATCAACCCACATTTCCTGTTCAATACACTGCATATGATTGCCGCACTGTTTCGGAAAGATCCGGAAAAAGCCCGGCAGATGACCGTCAGCCTTGCCCATTACATGCGGTTTAACATCGGCCTGGTTTCATCATCCCTTGTCCATTTGGAAAAGAAGTGCAGCACGTCAAAGCATATATGGCCATCATCCAGACCCGTTTCTCCAATCGGCTCCATATTAACGTTATCGAACCGGTCGCGGATCACAGGCACTGATCCCGCCGTCGACTATCCAGCCATTGGTCGAAAACAGCATCCAGCACGGGTTAAAAAATGTAACGGACGGGGGGTGAAGTCAACGTGGTTATGGAAAAGAAAGACAGCTGTATCCGGATTGCCGTTCGTGACAATGGGTGTGGTTTTGACGAACATTGGCTGGCAAAGGGGGGCATTGCAAAATCGACAGATCAGCAGCAAAGCGGCGCGGGACTTCAATGTGAATCAGCGTCTTGTCAGTCTGCTTGGGGAGTCCGCACACCTGAACATCTGCAATTTGCCCGGGCGAGGAAGTGAAGTGACGTTTACCATTCCGTATAACGAGTGACACGAAAGGAGAATGTTCGTATGGAGCTGATTCATGCAATGATAGCCGAAGATGAACAACTGGCACGGGAGGAATTAATTTACCTGTTGAAAAAGAGCCTCACGTAATGGTCTGCCCCAGTGCGGAAACAGGCGAGCAATTGGTTGAACTGTATATCGAGCATGAACCGGACGTCATTTTTTGGACGTACAAATGCCTGGCCTGACCGGAGTAGAGGCAGCCGGGAAGATTGCAGCACTTGCCTATCACCGGATGCCGTTGTTTGTATTCACGACCGCGTATGATGATTATGCCCTTGATGCGTTCGAATTGGAAGCTGTCGATTATTTGCTGAAGCCATATGAGGACAGCCGGTTTCAAAAGACGATGAAGCGAATAAGGAAGCAATTGGCACAGGCTGGGACGGAAAAGGACAACCCCACCTTGTCCCAGCATGAATCCCCGGCCTCCAAACTGCTCGTCGATGACGGGGAGCGGATGGTCGTACTGCCGCCCGATTCCATCTATTACGCGGTACCGTCGAAACGAATGCTGGAAATCCACACAAAAGAAGAAATAATCGAAAGCCGGATGACACTGCAGGAACTGGAGGAAAAACTGCACGGCCTGCCATTTTTCCGGACACACCGGAGCTACCTGGTCAACTTGAACCATATCCGCGAAATCACGCCGTGGTTCAATGGCGCCTACAATATAACCCTAAAAGATAAAGACCACACAACACTGCCGGTAAGCCGCTCAGCAAGAAAGGTTTTGCTGGAAACATTTAAACAATAACTGTTTACCCAAACATTAAGACAATTCAAACAACAATAGCGGCAATTGATACAAAATCTGCTTCCATTACCGCACGTATCTATTATACTTGGACGTAAGCGCTTTCAATACTGTGGGGGTGATGGATTTCAAATGGGACAGTCGGCAGGCAGTCCATCAAACGGGAGACATGATTACTATGATAAGGGGGTATCGATGTGATTGATTCACTCACACCAGTCAAGGCGGACGTGAATATGCCGGATTATGATGAGGCACAGGCCAGTTTTTCATGGAAAGAAAGGGAGGGTTCTAATGAGTAACGCAACCGAATACCAAACGGACGATTACTCCGGTAAAAACGTTGATTTTGTGAAGGTGGAGCAAAGTGAATCATTTCAAAAGTTAATGCATGACCGGAAAAAGTTCATCGTACCACTGACCATCTTTTTTCTTATTTTTACTTTTTGCTTCCTACACTGACGTCCTATACAAATTTTTGAACACACCGGCCTTTGGGGATATTTCCTGGGTTTGGCTGTTTGCTTTTGCGCAATTTATCATGACGTGGGTGCTATGCACAGTATACGTAAAAAAAGGCCGCCTCGTTTGATGAGCAGGCGAACCAGATTATTGACAAACAGATTAAGAATGGAGGGGATCCGTCATGAGTCCAACTGTCATCATTCTTTTTCTAGCGATTGTCATTCTGACGCTGATTATTACTTTCTGGGCCTCCAAACGAACACAGACGACAGGGGATTTTTATACAGCCGGGGGTGGGCTGACTGGTTTTCAGAACGGCATTGCTATATCCGGTGACTACTTATCGGCAGCTTCTTTCCTTGGAATTGCCGGATCCATTGCACTGTATGGCTTCGACGGCTTCTTCTACAGTATTGGCTTTTTAATTGCCTATCTGGTTGTTCTATTCCTGGTGGCAGAGCGTTAAGGAATCTTGGAAAATTTACATTGGCTGATATGATCAATGCGCGGTTCGATGCCAAAAAGGTGCGGGGGGCCGCGGCACTCAGCACCATCACGATTGTTTTCTTCTACATGATCGCTCAGCTGGTTGGGGCCGGAGCGCTGATTCAGCTTTTATTTGACATCCCTTATTGGATTGCTGTTCTGATTGTTGGTGTCATGATGACGATCTACGTATTGTTCGGCGGTATGATTGCCACAAGCTGGGTGCAGATTGTCAAAGCTGTTCTGCTGATGGCCGGCATGATTATTGTCTCATTTTTAGTCCTGCTGGAATTTAACTTTAATATCGGAGCGATGTTCAGTGAAGTCAAAACGGTCACAAGCCATGGGGCCGACTACTTGAAACCAGGGTTAAAGTATACCGAACCACTGGGCACGATTTCCCTGATGCTTGCGCTGGTCCTCGGAACATCCGGCTTGCCGCATATCCTGATGCGCTTTTTCACCGTTAAAGATGCGAAAACCGCACGAAGCTCCGTCATTACAGCAACCTGGACGATTGGTATCTTTTACGTACTGACGCTGTTTCTCGGTTTTGGCGCAGCTGCCTTTGTCGGAGAAACAAAAATCCTTGCAGCCAATCCGGGCGGAAACATGGCCGCACCGCTTCTGGCAGAGGCAATTGGCGGGGAAATCCTATTTTCGTTTATATCAGCGGTTGCATTTGCGACCATTCTCGCTGTTGTCGCCGGGCTGGTTTTATCTGGCGCATCGGCATTTGCCCACGACTTATACGGGCAGATTATTAAGAAAGGGAAGGCTTCTGAACAAAACAAATGCTCGCTGCCCGCTATGCAGCACTGGCCGTCTCCATCATGTCAATTGTGCTGGCACTGTTTGCACAGTATCTGAATGTGGCATTTCTGGTCTCGCTTGCCTTCTGTATCGCCGCAAGCGCCAACTTGCCAGTCATTCTGTATACGGTCTACTGGAAAAGATTCAATACAACAGGCGCCGTCACTGCAATTCTGTCAGGCCTGTTCTCGGCACTGATTCTCGTTTCGATAAGCCCTAGTGTCTTCTCACCGGTTGAAGGTGCGGCACTGTTTGTCGGGGAGCCAATCTTCCCGCTAACCAATCCGGCGCTCGTTTCTGTACCAATCGGATTCCTTGGCGGCTACCTCGGCACCGTGTTGTCCAAGAGCAAAGGCGACGCCAAACGGTACGCCGAAGTCAAAGTCAAAGCCAACACCGGCTACCAAAACGCCGGCAACTAACAAGGAAAAGCGACTGCTATTATGGCAGTCGCTTTCTTTATGGGATGCGGGGCGGCTTCGATGCGTCGGTAGGAATGGCCCTGTTGTCGCGCGAGTTTTGGCCGGCCCGCGCGACTTTCTCGATTTCGCGCGACTTTTGGCTCGGCTCGCACGACTTTC
>BBCA01000092.1 GCA_001311805.1 Lentibacillus juripiscarius JCM 12147
TCCATATAAATTAAAGGAAGTGTTTTTATGGAAATGGCTTACCTGTACAATAAGAGAACCCCAGATTACACCGCATCTATTCAAGTAATGGAAGACCGAAGTAAATACTCCAAGGGCAAGCATGAAAATAACGAAAATAAGCAATCAAAGTTACTCAAACGTATCCCGCTGGAACGGCTGATGGATTTAAAGGTGGATTACGCCTTTAAGCAACTCTTTGGAAATGAAAAGAATAAAGAAATTACAGTTGTTTTTTTGAATGCAATTCTGCAAACAACAGGCAGAAACCGGATCAAAGATATATCATTTGAGAATACGGAATTCGGTGGGGAATATATTGATGACAAGCAGTCTAGACTGGATTTGTTAGTTGTGACGGAAGCGGATGAGTGGATTAATGTAGAAATTCAGTTTACAAATAAATATGATATGGTAAAACGTTCCTTGTATTATTGGTCAAAGACATACGCCCGTCCACTTGAAAAAGGAATGGCATATTCTGAGTTACGTCCGGTAATTGCGATAAACATCTTGAACTTTAATCTTTTTGATGAAACAGAACGCTTCCATACCTCGTACCATTTATATGAAGATGAGGAGCAAGCCAGGCTGACGGATGTAATGGAGTTTCACTTTATAGAGATGGCCAAATTAATGAAAGATTGGAAACGTGATAAACTGGATCCGTGGGATAGTGTGTTGGCGAGATGGCTGCTGTTGCTTGGTATGGTCGATCATAGAAACGGGAAAGTATATGATGATATCTATCATGAATTGGAGGAGATTTCCTTGAAGGATGAATCGTTGCGTGAGACCTTTCAAAACTGGGAAGAGTTGAGTACGAAACAGGAACAGCGCCTGATGTACGATTCACGTTTGAAACAGATCATGGATGAGGAAGCGGCCCAGCGTGAATTTGAATTGCGCACACAGGAGGTAGAGCGAAGGGAACAAAAGGTGGAGAAAGCGATGCAAGAGGCAGAACAAAAGCAAAAGAGGCAGAACAAAAGAAAAAGAGGCAGAACAAAAGAAAAAGAGGCAGAACAAAATGCAAAAGAAGCAGAACAAAATGCAAAAAAGCCATTACCCGCAAACTTTTAGAAGAAGGTATGGAAATAGAGTTTGTTGCAGATTCCACTGGTTTGACCAGGAATAAAGTTATGGAAATCCAGCATGAAATGCGAAAATGAGACGTTATGAGCATTCTAAGGCTGAGAAGCTGGTGCCTGTCACTCCCAAATTTGTCGAATGAAATTCAATCCAACTCCAGGTTGTGTTTAATAGTATTTAGGAAATAAATGGGGGTGCTCACATCCATGAATTGATTTTTGAATTGTTCGATAATAAAATAAAGCTAAGGAAGTGGCTAGTATAAAGTATCACCCGGGTGGCAGGAAGAGTAAGGTTGTGTATCGTTGAAGTGAAGTGTTGCTAAAGTTGCTGCTATCTTTTTACGGGAGTTGGATATTTATGAATGATTCCATGTTTAAGAAGCTACCCAATCATGGGGGTATCGTTCCTCGTTATGATGGTTTTTCGACCGTTAATTTGGTATCCAGTTTATTAAAGCATTATGGTGTGCGGGAGTTGCCATCGCCTGTGCTTGATTCGAGTATCTTGAAGACGGGTCTGTTTGATGGTGTCAAAAATGTGGTTTTTGTAATCGTTGATGCGCTTGGGTATAATCAGCTTCGCCACTATATGTCATCCGGTGCCATGCCGAATATGGAACGATTTGTTAAAAATGCCGAGGACGGAAATGGTTTGTTTCAGCCACTGACAACTGTTTTTCCTTCAACGACTGCAGCAGCACTGACGGCCATTTATACAGGGGCCATTCCGACGAAACATGGGTTATCCAGTTTTTCAGCTTACATTCCTGAAATAGAAGATGTTGCCAATCTGGTATTCTCCTATTCTTTCTCGGATGGCAAGAAGATCGAAAATTTTCATCCTTTCCTGCAGCAGCCATCCATTTCGCAGTTCTTATCGGATATGAATATCACTTCAACATCTATTACAGACAAAAGTTTCAAAGGCTCACTGTTAAGCGCGGTACATCATAGAGCCAGTGTTTTTTCAGGCTACAGTTTTCCATCAACGATCCCCACGTTAGCTGTCGATGCGTTGCGTGCAAATGAGCAAAATTTCATTTCTGTCTATTGGCCTGGTCTCGACGCGTGTGCGCATAAATATGGGCCGTTTAGCAAGGAAACGGAAGATGAAGCCCATGCTGTTGATGCGACTTTTAACCGGATTGTGCAGCAGCTTAAAGATACAAAAGGCGGTATGGATGATACATTATTTGTCCTGACAGCGGATCATGGTCAGGTATTAAATGATGAAGACCAATCTCTGAATCTCAATTCGCATCCGGAATTGTTGTCAAAGCTTCGACTTCCGCCGGCCGGTGAGCGGCGTTCTTTTGTATCTTTATCCGAAAAAGGGTGGGGAGCAGGCTGTCAGGGAATGGGCACAGGAAAAAGGGGCAACTGTTTTCACCCGTGAGGAAGCACAGCTGATTGGATTAGTTGGTGACGATAAGATGGATGCAAATTGGGCTAAGCGGATCGGTGAACTAATCGTCTTGCCTCCTGGGAAATCACAGTGGGTTTATGATCCACCAATGGCCGGCGGTTCGTTGAGTTTCTTTAGAGGCGCACACGGTGGTTTGCATGAAGACGAAATGCTTGTTCCGTGTTTGATGTGGAGAGGCTGATTCTTCTGGGTTGAACTAGTTTTCGCAATGTACGGTAGCGGGCATCATGTTAGTGATATTTCAGACATACATCATAATGTACATGGGTTAATCAAGAATATCATCAAATTATAATGACCGTAGCACGATTGATATGAAAAAAGAGAAGGCATTTCATGAAATAGAGGTGTCTTCTTTTTTAGTTTCAATTACTCAACCAGTTTTAAATATCCCACCTGGATGTAAGTTTTTCGTTAAAAGAAGATAAGGATCCGGTTAAGTTGTACAGTGAACGATTGCGGGTCTTCTATGACATACCAAAAGTTGAGGCAGAATAGGTTTGCGGAAAGGAGGAGCGTCATGGATCATTTACAAACCGGGGCAAGACGGCGAATCGTTAAGGAAGAGCTGCAGCAGCTGGAAGACGCACAATACATATCATCTGACGTATACATACAAGTTGTGGATGCTCATGAACAGTATTATGCAGATCTTGAACAAAGGAAGCTGAAGCAGAAAAAGCAATGCAAGATAAGGGCGTCCCGGATGAAAATCAGTCACATGAATTTCCGGCTACGGAACCGGTTAAAGAAAAGAAAACATTATCACCGCAAGAAATCGGGAGCGCAATATTACTTGGTCATTAAATCTTGGGGTCGTTCTGCTGCTTATTGGCGGTATGGTTCTTGCTACAAGTACGTGGGAAACACTGACCAATTGGATGAAGTCAGGATTAATTGCACTTGTTTCCTTGTTGTTTTTGGTCTTGCCTTGTTTACGATGCGTGTTTTGAAAATAAAAAAAACGGCATTTGCATTTTATGTGCTTGGCAGCTTGTTTCTC
The DNA here is from genome assembly GCA_001311805.1 of Lentibacillus juripiscarius JCM 12147. The sequence continues at coordinate 3,542 of BBCA01000092.1, forward strand.
CCGATAGCGATTTTATCCGTCGGCTTTTTTGAGTTACTCGGTCTTTATTTTTCATTTACTGGTGACGGGCGTTATTTATTTGGGGCTGCCGGCAGTATTATTATTCTGCCAATCTACCTTGGGCTTGCGGACAAACTATCATCACGACTGTTCGTCTGGTTCTCCTATGTTTCAATGACGGTTTTTGCAGGCTTTTTATTGGCGGCGTTCTATTTGCCAGTAGAAGGATTTTACCTTGGGATCATGTTGTTTCATGCATTTCTTCTATTCATCTACATCAGGGTGAAGGATAACCAGCGTATCGCGTTGTTCATGAAGGAATTTGTTCTCTATATTCAATGTAGTCTGGTTCTCTCTACATTTCTGATGCTCCTTTTTATGATCACGACCTGTTGTATGGCTTTAATTTGCTGCTTACGGCGACTCTTTATTTTGCCATGATTTATGTAACAGAGCATAAGGAATATAGTTTTATCTTCAGCGCTATGCTTGTTTATGGTGCATACCAGCTGATTGAGTTCTCTGCTGTACAGCAAGCTGGTGCCATTGTTTATGCTTTATTAGGGTTTGTCTTTTTGGCGATCCCCAAATTCATGGAAGATGATCATGCATTAAAAGAATCTTTCGTTATACAAGTGCTGTTGTGTCTGTGTGTGCATTTTTGTACATCAGTATGGAAGGGATCTTTCTGAGAATGAATGAGCCGTCGCTTGTCTTGCTGCTGGCATATGTCCTGATAGCATTAAATTTTGCGTTCCTTTCGAACATGACAAACCGGGTTTTGTTTGCTTATTTAAGCCCTGTTTTTTGATGAGTGCTCTATTTGAAGTTGTTTTGTTTGGCCGGGAATGGTTTGGTTATGACGGATTAATGCTGCCACTGTTTATCATGGGGCTATTTCTCTATGTCGTCTTTGGTTGTTGTTGCAACTGTCCTTTTTAGAGGGGATGAAGGAAAGTTCCCGGGATGTTGGCGGTGTTGTTATGCTGCTTGCTGTTTGGCGGAGTTTTTATTATGAACTGGTGGCAGGCAGGGACAATGCTGTTACTTATAAGCATAACTGCATTACTTATGGAAGGATATGAGGGAAGGACCGCTCTAACGAAAAGCTCCTCATGGATTCATGCTGTATCACTGGGGTTTGCCGCTATGATGTTCTATGCTGCAACGGCAGGAGATGCTTTATATGAATACGTTGGTCCAATGGAAGCGGAGAGCCTTGTTCTGGCAGGTCTTGTTGTACTGCTGGCAAGCTATGGATGGCAGCAAGTTGATCGAATTGCGTTTGCGGAGCATGTGTTTTTTACAGCTTATGGATTTTATGGGCTGGGAATGTGGCTAACATTCAGTCTTGACTTTGATGCTGTATTGCGTGCGGTAATCATGCTTGGTGGAGTGGCAATGGCTTATTTGCTTTACCGGAAAACAGGATGGAGGGTCGTATCGTATGTTGTCAGCGGTATTTCCTTAATGTTTTACATGACCGTCCTTTATGTGCTCCATTCGGAAATGGCGATTCAATCGGATCTTTTTCAGTCATTGCAATTCGAGATCGGCGCGGTTTTGCTCCTGATTGTCGGTGTCTTGGCCGGCAAGTTTGATGCTCATATCAGGAAAAGTTTCTGGTGGGCAGGGCATCTTTTCTTGCCGTTCGCTTTGCTGACGAGTTTTCTGCTTTTTGAGGAAAAAACGGTCTGGGCATTTTTGATAGCTGCTGCTGTTTATGGCATAAGCCTTTGCTGGGCTAAGGCAGAGTGGGTGATCTTAAGCTTTTTGTATGGCTGTTTTACTGCGTTTTGGATTGGAATGGTTCAACTGTTTGACTTGTTGAATCTCGACGAACACATTCAATATGCGACACTGCTTACGAGTATCGCAGTTGCCGTTTTATGGAACTTCAGCAAAAAGAAGTGGACGAGAAGAATCGCATTTTACGTTGTTCCTTTTTCTGTATTTGGCATGTTCCTATTCACGCTGGCACCGAATGTTGATACGACGTATTGTTGTGATACTGCTTTATGCTTTGATGACGCTATTTATGATGCATCGGGAAAAATGGGATCTGTTTAATGTTGCTCCGCTTGTACTTGTCTATGGTGTTTTATGGCTATATGATGAAGCGCTTCCATCCCTGGAATACGTCATGCTGTTTAGACTTGTTGTGTTTGCCGGGGTTCTTATGGTGGCTGGTTTGCTCATGTATCCAGTTATCTATCAGGAGCAGGGGAATAGGGAAATACCATACAAGGTAGATTGGTACTCGATCATCGGTTTTGCTACGCTGTGCAGTTTATATGCCGTTTTGGCCGAAGCACTATGGACAAAAACTGCTGCCCGGACTGCTAATTTCACTTTACTTGATATGGCAGCGGAAACGCATTCCATTTGTTCCGGCAAAATGGATTGTTTTCGGTGCAAGCGTCTTTTTGCTGCAGCCATATTATGTGTTACTTGGAAATACACAGGTTCCGGATATAATCGAACGGGAATTGTATGTTTTGCCATGGGTGGCTGCCGTTATTGCTCTGAGAAAAGTCTCAGATAGGAAGTATAAAAGACTTGTTAACTATGTCCAATGGGCTGTTCTCGTTATCGTTTCGCTCATGCTTATCCAGGATGGGTTGGCAAGTTCGACAATTTATGATGCATTGATCATAGGTGGGCTTTCCCTCGCCTCGATGCTTGGTGGGATGGCCTATCAGAGGAAGGCATTCTTCTTTGTCGGTGCAGGCGTATTATTGTTGAATGTTTTTCTGCAAACTCGGACTTATTGGGGAAATCTGCCATGGTGGGCGTACCTTTTGATAGCCGGATCCATTTTAATCGCAGTGGCAAGCTATAATGAATGGCACAAGCAAAAGTAGCAAATGGCGGCACAACAATGGCATCCAAGGTCTATCAAAAGGTGATACAGAAGATAAAACAGTGGGAGTAGGTGGGTTTGGTGCTGGTGCCTAGTATAGTAAATAGATAGATAAACAAACAAAACCATCGTTTTCGTTGTAAAATGGGAGTACCTACTACAGAACTTCCAATTTAC
>BBCA01000093.1 GCA_001311805.1 Lentibacillus juripiscarius JCM 12147
TTTATAAACCCCATCCGTCTCCCCTCTTCCTATTCATGTTTTACTGCAATATTACTTTCAAATTATTTCCGCCTTTTTCAGATCAACCATACCTTCAAATTCCACATAAATAGGTTATATTTTTCGGGCAATATAAAAAATAAGTGTCATGGGAGGAATATTAATGATTAGATGTAGGGTTAATGGCGAACCATTTACCTGGCACATAAGTCAATTATTAAGCGTCTAGAACTGTATGCAAATCATGTTCAAAATTAAAAAATCTTAACTATTTTAGAAAAGCAAAAATAAGGATTATAAAAAATCATGTACAAGTAATGAATCAATAACATGCAAAAGTGAATTCCCCCCCAATTCCGAACAATTCAGGAATGTTCAACAATCAAAATGATACTACTTTTGAAATGAGTGAACAGGATATTACCATTGATGCTCATTTCACCACTAGCAGTATGGCAAAAGAAAACTTCAATTCATCAGAAAACATGAAAGATAAGCAAGTGAAGCATATACATTCGGGCATGGCCTTACAACAGTCGACCATTGCTGGATTGTACGAGGATTTAATGGCTCAGATGGGGTGGACGAACCAACCAAATGCATCTGTTTCTGAACAGACTTCCGAAATCACCCCTTTAGACACCATTCCGAACTCTGGAATGACAACTAATCAACAACCAAATCATTTCAACTAAAATAAATTAGATTGATCGCAAAATTACGCGTCCTAAAATTACAAAGAGTAATTTAAATTTATACAAATGGATAAAACTAAACCATTACATTTGTTTATTGGAGGTATTACTATGTCTGCTGACTTATGGTTTTCCATTGTACCGGCTTTATCTGCCATTATTTTTGCTATGTGGACAAAGCAAGTGATTCCCTCGCTGCTTATTGGTCTGTGGATAGGAAGTCTACTATATACCGGTTCGTTAATCAGTTCCTTCAATCAAACAATTGGATACATTATGGGTGTATTAACGGATACCGGTAACTTAGACGTTCTCCTGTTTCTCTACTTATTCAGCGGTCTAGTGGCCTTGATTCAGATCTCCGGTGGCGTACAGGCTTTTGCATCCGTTATTTCAGACTATATAAAAGGACCCAATAAAACGCTTCTGACATCTTGGGGACTTCTACCAATTACATTCATGGATTGCGGCTTCCGTGTCGTTGCAGGAGGTGCCATTATTAAACCTCTTGCCAAACGTTATCATGTTGCACGGGAGCGCCTTGCCTATATGCTTAATAATTCTGCCAGCCCAGTCATCATCCTGATACCAATGGCAACCACTTTCGTCGGTTACACAACAGGTGTTATCAAGAAGGGAATGGATGCGGCTGGTATACAGGGGTCTGCCATTAGTATGTTTATAAGTTCCATACCGTTTCAGTTTTTCAGTTATACATCCATTATTGTGGCTTTAACATCATTGGTCCCTGCATTGAACTTCCCAAAATGAAAACCATTATCCAACAGAATGGAACTGAACAGAGCCGTCAACAAAAGACAGGAGGCAATATTAATAAAGATTTGGTTTTTGAAGCATCTGATGAAATCAGCAGAAACAAGGATAACTTAGAAAAGGCTGAGACAGCTGAAGATCAAATGGGGGTAGCCGCAAAGGAAGAGAATCAAATGGATGACGGCATGGATATGGGTATGAAACAAGAAGAGCCAGCTTTAAAACCAAGACTTCTTAATCTGATCATCCCCATCGCTCTCCTGATTCCTTTAAGCTTTATCCTTATGTGGAATAGTAACACCCCTTCCCGTATGATGCTAATTGCCCTTTTGATTACATTAATAGCTTCTGTCGTATTATATCTGATACAAGGATTGAAGCTAAAAACGATAATGGATCGTTTTGTCAAAGGTGGAAATAAACTCATGACAACTATTATCATTCTTGTTTTGGCATGGCCGATTTCAGATGTCTCCCAGGACTTGGGGATGATCCAACTTATTCAACGCACACTGGGCGGAACAATACCAGCTGTTTGGATACCGCTGATTGTTTTCACTATAACATCAGCTGTAACCTATTTTATTGGTTCATCGTGGGGTGCTTGGGCCCTCATGATGCCTGTCGCAATTCCATTAGCGGCATCAACTGGAAGCCCCCTCCCATTAGTGATTGCAGCAGTCCTTTCTGGTGGTACCTTTGGAGATGTAACATCGCCAGTTTCCGGTATGACTGCCATGTCATCAGGAATTTCAGGGGCAGATCATATGACATATGTCAGAGCGATGAGTCCCTATAATATGACAGCTGCCGTTATAGCAGCAGGGTTATTTGCTGTCATTCCTTTTGTTACTGGTTAATAAAAATTAAAGAGTTTTACATTTCTTCTTTCAGTTATTTTTAACCAAGACCAAATTGGCCGGATAACTGGTCATGAATCCTAATATCATTTGCAGTTTGCATCATAAACCAATAAGATGCTTTGGTTTTGAAGGGCTCGCAAATGTAATGAACGATTGCCATCCACTCAAACATGCCATCTTCATTAAGGAAAGAGCCTATCGTTTAAGAATAGGCTCTTTGAGAATCAAAAATATAACACTTATACGACCTTTATTCTGTAGGCGAAAGTTCACTTTCTGTTACCCATTTATGGTTTGACACTTTCTCACCGTCATTCGCTGGAGTGTAGCTCACCATATATACAGTAGTATTTTCGGCGGAGTCAATTTCGGCAGTTACACCATCCATCCCTTCCATATGGGAGGCATTAATAGTAACTTGTGTACCTGGTTCCAATGGGGCCTCCGCGGGATTTTCTAGCTCTTCATGGATAACCCATTTATGATTTTCCACTGGATCCCCGCCATTTTTGGTGTATAAGAAACAGTGTATGCTGTAGTATTATAGGCTCCATCAATTGTTGCTACAGCCCCCTGCATCCCCTCCATGTGATCTGATTCTATAATTGCCTGGCTTCCGACTTCATAGGTTGGAGTATTAGCTATTGCCAGGTCATCAGGGACTTCGCCCGAGCTGGAATGGTCCATGTCGGAATGATCCATGTTTCATCAGAACCGGATTCCGACTCCATATTTTCGTTACTTTCCGATTCTGTATTTGTATTTTCTTGGTTCTCTTCCTGGGTCGTTTCGTCGTTTTGATCCTGATTTGTGTCTTCATTGTTACCGCCGCATGCAGCTAGGAGAATTGCTGAGATGAGTAGAACAAACCCAATCAATAATTTTTTTATTTCTCATGAATAGCCTCCTCTATTTAAGTATTCCACTTCATAAGTCTACGTAGTTTTATATGCATTTTTTGTGCAGAATTTGTAACAAACTAGTAAAAATGGATAAAGGAGAGATGATGAAACTCTGCACAAAATATGGCCACTTTTTATATTTGATAATCTGAATTATGTATTTACATACTACACCACCTAATTATTGTATGAATTTTGCTATAAAATATACCCGGCCAGTGAATGGATATAAACATACTAGAAAAAGGCAAGCTTCCCGCGTTAGAAAACCAAAAAAACAGGGCTGTTTTAACGGGAACAGCCCTGTTTTTCATGTTAAGGGGTAAAACCAATATATAGTAAATTATTGACTCACGTCTACCTCTGGAACTGCATACTTCCGCCGGTTCTATTATCGTTTGAGCCATGGCAATCCTGATACATTTTCTCCATTTGCTGCTCATTTATATTTGGGTGCATATTCTGCATAAAGGAACCATTTCTTCAAAGCTCAATCCGGGTTGGCCACCATTGTCAGGTGTGCTCTTTGCCATAACAATATTACCGATACCCAATACCAAAAAGACGTCAATGCAATAATCAAAAGTTTCTTTTTCAATGTATGTCCCTCCCTTCAATGATTATCATAAAGAAATGTTTTTGAGAAATTATCAAGAAAGTGTGACAAGTTATTCATAAGCAATCAGGATTCCTCCAACCATTTATACCCTATGCCCCAAACTGTTTTAAAGTAATTTTCAACCGGGAAACCTGCCTGCTTGATTTTTTCCCGCATATTCCGAACATGGGAGTCAACCGTTCTTCCTTCTGTATCTGAATCAAACCCCCAGATTAATTCGATCAGTCGTTCTCTTGTGAACACCTGATTGGGATGTTTCATTAAATGGCCCAGTACCATAAATTCCTTAGGTGTTAATTTAATTGGCCTGCTTTGATAGGAAAGTTCATATCGGTCTCCGTCCCAGAGAAGACCATTGATTTTAATATGATTGACAGGCTTTTGGCGCCTTAGTAAAGCTTTAATTCTTGCTAATAATTCATCTTCGTTAAAAGGTTTGGTTATGTAATCATCCGCTCCAAGCATTAACCCTTTGACGACATCATCCTTCTGATCCCGGGCTGTTACCATTATAATCGGTACTTCCGATATTTTTCTGATTTCCTGACAAAGTTCCCAGCCGTCCATATCAGGCATCATAATATCAAGCAAAACAATGTCAAACGTTTCCTTCTCGATATATGCTAATGCTTCCTGAGCATCCTGCGCTTTTTGACACGTATAATGATGGGGCTTTAAATATAGGGCTAGCAGATCTAGCATCCGTTTTTCATTATCAACCAGCAGAACCTTATACAACATAACCACCTCGCATCAGCGTTATCCGAACCTGGGTCCCTTTTCCCCATTCACTTTCAATAGCAATTCGTCCACCGTGTGATTCGACAATCTCTTTAGCAATAGCCAAACCAGTCCCGAACCGCCACTTTCTCTTGAGCGGGACTTTTCTACACGATACAGCCGATCCCAAATATGCGGTAGGTCTTCTTCAGGTATTCCTTCCCCCTCATCCGAAACGGTAATATGGATTCCCCCCGTCGTATGAGCTGCCTCAAGAAAGACTTCACCACTTTCATATGAATGTTTCTTGGCATTGTCAAGGATGTTCAATAAATTTGCTGAAAGCGTTCCGGATCCACAAAAGCCACTTCGCCCCCGTCTGTGCAATTGGCTGTAAATATAATATTTTCCTCTTCAAAAGCCGGCTTCATCCGGTCAGCCACTGATTGAATCAAATCACACAGCTGAACCTCTTCACGTTCAATGATAAATCGGCTCTGGTCCAGTCTTGCCAGATCAAAAAGGTTTTTGATCAATACGGATAAATACTCTGTTTCTTCTCGAATGATTGCTGCATATTCTTTTACTTCGGATTCAGTTATATCCTGACGGTTGACAACATCAGCATACCCTTTTATATAGGTCAATGGTGTTCTAAGTTCGTGTGATATACTTGCCAAAAATTCATTTCTCTCATTTTTTAATCGATCCAGGTCTTGCGATAATAGTGTAATAGAATTCGCTAACTCTCCTAGTTCATCTTTTCGTTCCGCAGATAACTCAACCTTATTACTACCTTCATTCAGCTGTTCAGTTGCTTCCTTTATTTTAATTAATGGAAGTGTAATAAACCTAGACAGTATAAAAATCGTAATAATTGTTAGAATTAACGTAATGATGCCCGCAATGAAAAAATTGATCACTTAATTGATCGACAATTTTTTAATATTATTTGTGTGAGCAAACATAAAGACGTGACCTTGATGCGTTCCATCAATAGTAATTGGGCTATCTGTTACAATATATTCTCTCTTATTCCATCGCTCTTCAACAATTTCACCTTCAACCGGCATATCTTCATAATCAGTATGTTCGATTACTTCCAACATTTCTTCTTCAACAGGGTCAGAGTTAATCAGGATATTTCCAGTTGCATCGGTAATTATAACTACGTAATCAGAGGCAGATTCCATTAGTCCAACATGTTTTAATGTTGGACTTTCGAAATCATCTTCAAGTACAGCACTATGGGTATTTCCACGTGCCAATAAATTACCCATTACTTCTTCAATGCGATCATTGACCAGGTTCGTATATAGTATAAAAATAAAAAGACTCAATGATTAAGATAAACACGAAAAATAGTAATCCAATTTTAAAAGATAGTTTATTAAACATAATGGACCTCTTTACTACCAATAGGTTAGTGTATTAAAGATACCAATAAGAAGGAGCAATACCCTAGCCACCTTTTTGGTAATAGCACCAATTTTTTTTTTGTACTTTTATTAATAGGGCCTACTTACGTCCAAAACACCAAATTAAAAGATAA
>BBCA01000094.1 GCA_001311805.1 Lentibacillus juripiscarius JCM 12147
TGGAAAATTCTCCAGAAGATATGAGCGACACCAAGCTACAGGATCAGGAAGATAGTTCTAATAATGATGGAGAATCATTGAAGTCCAGTAATAGTAATAGTGAAATGACTAGGGGAAAAAAGGGAGAATATCTCAGGAAACTGAATGAAATGGAAGAAGCAGATAAATACGCTGAGGCTAAAACAACAACCTTAGATATGGAGAAACAGGAGGAGGAAAGGTATAAAAAATGGGATGAGGCATTGAATGAAATCTATGGCGTGTTGAAAGAAGAGCTTAGTAAAGAAGAGATGGATAAATTAAGAGAAGAACAACGAAACTGGATCAAACACAGAGATGAGGCTGCTAAAGAATCATCACTAAAATATAAAGGTGGTTCGTATGAATCATTGGAATATGTGGCTACGCAAGCAAGTCTAACAAAAGAAAGATGCTATAAATTAGTTGCACACTATATGAAGTGATCTTTCAACACTAACGAGTCATTGTTCTCCATTTGAAGTCATTCACCCAGCAACTTGCAGGTGACGATTTTCTCAACAGATAATTTTCAAATAAGTACTTATGTCACCTCACAAATAAACCCCCGGCGACTTCCCGGGGGTTTTCGTTTGGCGACAGCTGTCCCGCCTAAAAGATTAAGTGTGCAAACAGTGCAATAATCGGCAGTGTGATCAGCGTCCGCAGCAAGAATATGATGGCCAGATCCTTAAAGGACACCGGTACTTTGGAGCCGAGCAGCAGCCCGCCGACTTCCGACATATAGATAAGCTGGGTCACTGACAGCGCCGCAATAATGAATCTCGTAATTTCCGCTTCGATTGATGCCCCAATGATTGCTGGCAAAACATATCGGCAAATCCAATTAGCACTGTCTCGGATGCTTCCTGGGCGAATGGAACCTGCAACAGTTCCAAAAGCGGAATGAACGGCATGCCAAGCCAGCTGAATACCGGCGTATACTCGGCAAAAATGAGTGCGACTAGCCCGAATGCCATAACAATCGGTGCAACACCCATCCACATGTCGAGGATGTTCTGCCCGCCCTCTTTAAAAAATTTATACACGCTTGTTTCGCCCTTTGCCCTATCCAGTGCTTTTCGATAGCCAAAGGTGAAACTATTGTCACCCTCGGGAATGTCTTCTTCAATTCCATCCGCTGCCTCGGAGACGTATGAGTTTGCTTTACGCGACAGCGGCGGGATCCGCGGCATAATCAATGCTGCAATAAATCCGGCAGCAAGTACGGTCAGGTAGAACGGGATGAACATGTGACTGAGCCCCACTTCACTGACGACAACCAATGTAAATGTGATGGAGACAACGGAAAACGTCGTACCGATAACGGCAGCTTCCCGTTTTGTGTAATAACCTTCTTGATACTGCTTGCTTGTCATTAGCACCCCGATCGTCCCGTCCCCAATCCATGAGGCAAGGGAATCAATCGACGAACGGCCGGGCAGTTTGAACAATGGCCGCATGATTTTCGTCATCAGTGTACCGAACAAATCCAGAAGCCCATAATTCATCAATAAAGGAAGGAAAAGCCCCGCAAACAGAAACACGGCAAACAATACATGCAAAAGGTCGCCCAGAAGCATCTCCCCAGTTGCCCCGCCGTGAATGGCTTCCGGTCCAATTTTGAAAAATACCATGACAGCAAATACTGCAGCAAGAACCCGCGTTACCACCCAAAAGTGCTCGTATAGAACAGCTGCTGAAAAAAAGGTGTCCGCTGGAAGGCATCCGGCCCTTTCACCTTGGCGATCACCGTCATCACTGCCGTCACGATAATGATCACCATCATAATCGCCGACAGCTGTCCGGCAAGCAGTGTCTCAATCCAGCCAGCCATCACCGCAATTGGAATGGTCATTCCGTCATCGGTGCTAACCGGTGTCATAAATAGAAAAATACCAAGCAGCGACGGGACAAGGAATTTTAAATGATCGGCCAGACGGTATGATTGTTTCTCCATAATTCTCCCCCTAGAAAAGCGTTTTCCTTTTTCAAGTATAAAGGACTTTGCCACTCCTGACTAGCATGTTCCCGCCAAATTTACCTCCAACAAAGAAATACGAGGCATCGACTTGTTGAACAACCTCTAAAAGTGTCCATTTCTGCATAATGAACATCCCTCCTTCATAGAATCATAGTGTTCCAGAAGAATTTTTTTATTTCATTTGGTTTTTATGTTTAATCTGATAAGAAACCGGGAAAATAGGTTAGGGATCATCTAAAAAAACAAAAACAATAACATACAATTTTATAGGAAGGGGGCTTCACCATGAGTGATTTTTTAAAGAAAGGGTTTCTCCTTGGGCTTGGTGCAGCACTGACCGGTAAGGAAAAACTGGAACAAAAGCTGCAGGAGCTTGTTGATAAAGGAGAATTGTCACAGGACCAGGCAAGAAGTGTCTTAAAGAATTTCACGGAAAAAGGCGAATGGAAAACAGAAGAATGGAACGCCAAGCGGGAAGAGCAAATGCGGGAGCTGGCTAATGACCTTGGACTAGCTACCAAAGAAGATATTAGCAAAATGGAAGCCCGTATAGCCGAACTGGAAACAAAAGGGAAGATGAACGATAAATCGTGATAGGTGGCTCGTATTAAAAAGAAATATTGATTGTCTGTAAATTTTGTATTTTTTAATTCCGTATTGATTCCCACCGTCATTAACGATAGAATGATAATAAGGGTTCATTAACGGTTACATTATTATAGGGGGAATGTAGCGTTATGGAGAGTTTGCTGAAGGTGCGGGAGAATACAGAAAAGCAGCTGGGCCGGAGACTGCAGGAGAAAGAGCTTGTCTTCTTGCGGTGGGTTTATGATCGTTACCACGAAGAAAAGCAAAAGAAGAAAGTCAATGTATAAGTGCAGCGGGGAATAGCACAGGGAAGTCTTGGATCACATCCAAGGCTTTTTAAATGGTTGAAAATAGGCTGTCAATGTTATACTGATGCCACAGCATTGGAAAAGGAGTGGCAGCGATGGCGGTGACGAACGATACAATCATGCAAAAGATGCAGAAGGAACTCACGCAGGCAAAACAGCTTTCGACCGATGAGACGGCCATGAAAAACACATTGCAACTATTCAACTCTTATGCGAACTGCTGCTGGAAGAAGAGTCTACACCCACACCCGCAGTCAGCAGTGACATCACAGAGGCAGAAATGAAAGCAATGACCGGGAAACAGACACACAGCAAACCGCTCGATACAGCCGGAAAAATAATGGAACAAGACGGAGCAAATGGAGACTCGATTTTTGACTTCTAACATACACGGAAACAGGAGAGGAGTATACATATGAAGTTATTTCTGGTACTGGGGGCCATCAACGGTTTTCTGGCAGTTGCCCTTGGCGCATTCGGGGCACACGGGCTGGAAGGGAAAGTTTCTGAAAAAGCGCTCGGCACATGGGAAAAGGCTGTAAACTACCAGATGTTCCACACGATGGCGCTGATTGCCGTTGGGCTACTTCTGGCGAAAGTGCAGGGCAGTGGCCTTATGTGGGCAGGCTGGATGTTTTTCGTCGGGATCATTCTTTTTTCTGGGACACTTTATATTTATTCGGTAAGCGGAATAAAAACGTTTGCCATGATTACCCCGATTGGCGGTGTCGCTTTTTTGATCGGCTGGGTGCTGCTAGGCTATGCCGTTGTGAAGTATTTATAACAATAGCTTGGTAAGAAATAACCACACATTTTCCCTCTTGCATAAGGAAAACGAGGCGTTCGCTGCAGACGGCGAACGCCTCGTTTTTTCTCAGTCGTTAGCCTACCATAAACAGCAGAATAGTAGACAACACCAGGATCATGCCGGCTTTGATGAATTGTTTGATGCCGGCTATTGTGTTGTTCGTACTGGCATAAATGACGCCTTCACAGAATATGCTGAAGGCAATCATATATAAGCTGCATACCATGAGGATGGCATACCCTTGAATGATTGCCAGAATTCCCGTCACCACAGCAAGTCCGAGGGTTATGTGTTCCATACGTATGTATTTGTCATACAGATTCCGCAAACAAACCACTTCCCCTCGTACGATGGTGCGTTTGGCCGCCGGGTGAAAATCAGGTGAGCCGTTCAAACTGATATATACAAATCAGGAGCCGAGGCGTTGGAGCGGAGCACCCTGGCATTTATCTGGCATGGCACTTCTGCCGGTTGCTCCGATAGACGCCTGCTCTCCTGGTGACGTTTGACGATTTAGGGGCGGCAGACTACCGCGGCGGGTACTGCGTCATCTGCCCCTCATCGCCATAAGGGTACTGATAATTTAATTCTTCGTTAAATGTAATGTAATCGAGGTAAATCATCAGCAGCAAATAACGTTTGCCTGTTTGCGGATCGCTGATAATGATATGATCTCTTCCAGCTGCCTCAATTACCCCTTTAAAGACCTTCGCGTTCCATTGATCGTTATTTTCGAATGTCATATAGACGGTCGCGACTTTTCCTTCATTCAGGCGCAGAATGTTTTCAATATAGGACTGTTCCTCAGGGAGCATCGTCTGCTGATTCGGTGTCTGTTGATTCGGTATCTGCTGCTGGTTTTGCGGAACTTGTCTTGGGTCATATGCTGGGTAGTAAGCGGGGGATGCTGGCGGATAGTAGTACGGGTATGCCTGATAAGGGTTTGTGTAGTAGTTTTCACTCATGAGAAAAACCTCCTGTTGTTAATATACTTTCGGGCATTCAGAGAATTCATTCTGTTTTGGCTTCCCGATTATATATATGTACAGAAGCTGTAAATGATGACAGATGACCAGAGGCAAATGTCCGTTATTTTGTGACAATTTGGGCGGGAATGTTGATTATGAAGACGCGGATTAAGTCGGATAGCGTCGTGTTTTTGGGAAGGCATGCTGGAAATGAAACCCCGCTGTTGAATGAGAAATGCCTTTTATCTTAGTCTGGAATTAATTAAACTCGATAACTATTTATTGAAAAACGATAAATTTTGTTTTACAATCAAGTTGAAAATAATAATTAACCGAGGTGCTTTTATGAAACGAGGATCAACACTCTTTTTAAAGATAGCTGTTATTCTTATTGGAATCCCAATTCTTGCTCTGTGTATATTTGTGGTGCCTGAGATAGCGGATTATGCTAAAGAATTATATCCGGATCTGGCTTATTTGCCATATTACGTTTTGATAATTATGTATGGAGCGGCAATACCTTTTTATTTTGCTCTGTTTCAGGCTTTAAAACTTTTAAGTTATATTGACAAGAACGAAGCTTTCTCTACAGTTTCCGTAGGAGCTTTAAAAATATCAAATACTGCGCAATGACAATCAGCATTCTTTATGTGACAGGTATGCCATTTTTGTATCTTATGGGGGAGATGGACGACGCCCCAGGTATTATATTACTCGGAATGGTCATTATTTTTGCTTCAATGGTGATTGCCGTCTTTGCTGCTGTTCTCCAAAGACTTTTACAAGAAGCTATTAATATAAAATCAGAAAATGATTTAACGGTCTGAGGTGAAAACAATGGCGATTATAATTAATATTGATGTGATGCTGGCTAAAAGGAAAATGAGCGTAACGGAACTTTCCGAGCGGGTTGGAATCACGATGGCTAATCTTTCTATATTGAAAAATGGAAAGGCAAAAGCAATCAGGTTTTCAACTTTAGAGGCGATTTGTAAGGCCTTAGAATGTCAGCCTGGAGATATTTTAGAATACCGAAGTGATGAAGACAGCCGCGATATATAAAGGTGGGCGATTTAAAAGGAAAGATTGTTATTTGAAAAGGCTGTTGTGTTTGACGCAAAATATATAAACTGCGACACAACTGTTTGAATATTTTACTCCAATTTTATCGGAAACAAATGCTGGCTCCCTGCTTCGGAAAAATACTCCTTTCACCATTCCGGGTACTACCGCGACATCTGCTCAAGCTTCCTTTGGTCGCATTCGCAGTGTCTTCTTTACCGCGGGCACGGCTACAGTCTCCTCGCGGGAAAGCGAAAAAGCAGCCGAAAAGTCCGGGAGAGAGCTTCTCAAGGCCAAAAGTCCGCCCGAAAGCAGCCGAAAAGTCCGAGAGAAGGCTTCTCAAGGCCAAAAGCCACCCAAAAGCGGGCCGA
>BBCA01000095.1 GCA_001311805.1 Lentibacillus juripiscarius JCM 12147
TTTTCACCAAAATCAATGGATGAAAATTCCCCCTTCTGCGAGGAGTGCTGCTTCACTGAAAAACTTGCAACACGACGAGCACAAAGCAAAGCTTCACCGAGTACACTTCAACCTGCGAGGAGTGCTGCTTCGTCGAAAAACTTCCAACACGACGAGCACAAAGCAAAGCTTCACCGAGTACACTTCAACCTGCGAGGAGTGCTGCTTCACTGAAAAAACTTCCAACACGACGAGCACCAAGTATTCTGCCGAAGCGAATTCAAGCACTAATCTATCATTAGAACGAGAGAAAGTGCTACGAAAGAGAATTTTCACTATGTCGCAGTATAGATCGACTGTGATGGAAAAACAGCAACATATGCAGAAAGAGCTTTTCTTTAAAAAAATAATGCCACCTTTTGTTTACCTCCTGCGATTGTAAGAGTAAAAGGGAAGTAAAAAGTTACTTCCCTTTAAACACAGGTTTGCGTTTGTCGATGAATGCCTGCACGCCTTCCTGGTGATCGTCCGTGTTCCGGAGTGTCCATTGTGCTTGCCGCTCTTTATCCAGATAACTATTCAATGTGTCCAGATTGCTTTGATGATAAATGGCTTTTGTCTGTAGCATGGATTGAATCGGTGAAACCAGAACCTTTTCCGCTATACGACCAGCTTCTTCCATCACATCCTGTTCAGCCAGGACATCAATAAGCCCCATCGCTTGGGCTTCCGGACCTTGAACCAGTTCCTTGCTCCAGATAAATTGTTTTGCCCGCTGTGTGCCCATGCGCTCGCGCAGCCAAAAATGGCCGCCCCCATCAGGCGCCAGCCCTATGCCGATAAACATCATGCCCATTTTCGACTCCTGCCCGGATACGACATAATCGGCTGTTAGTGCCAGACTGAGTCCTAACCCGGCGGCTGAACCATGAATCGCGGAAATAACGATCTTCGGCATCAAGTACAATTTCCGGATAATGGTTCCAATGGTTTCCATCACTTCGTCGTAATAAGCTTTGTCAGAAAACTCCTGCAGCATGGCCATGTCCCCGCCGGCACTGAATGCTTTCCCTTGTCCGGTAAGGATAACGACCTGATCATCATTCTTTTCTGCCTGCCCGACAACATCGAGCAGATCCACCAGCATTTCTCTGTTCAATGCATTGTATTTATCCGGTCGATTCAAGCGGATATACGAAATACCTTTTTTCGTTCATATAGCACAGTGCTCATCATCATCCATCTCCCTTGCAAACGTTGTCATATAATATAAGTTCGCCACCGGCACGCATAATCCTGCTCTGAGAGACAAAAAGCCCGCAGCTTCTTTTTACTACGGACTGTTCTTACTTATTCGCTTGTTTTTTCTTCCGGATTGCCATACAATTCTTCCAGCGGCTTCGTGATAATCCGGCTGACATCATTGATGACGACATTCAGACGCTGCTCTTCTTCCATCAATTTGGAAATATCCTCATGCTGCTGGACCAGCTCAACTACTTTGCGCGCTTGTTCTACTTCCTCTTCGGAAATCTCCTGGCCTTGCATCTGTTTTTCCTGCAATTCCATTTGTGTATTCCTGAAGTTATCGAACATTTGCTTCGCATTTGGATCAGCCATAACAGCGTCATAAGCTTCCTTTAGGTTCTTAAATTCATCGCTGTTGCGAATTGCCGTTTCCAAATCATATGCACTATCATAAATATTAGACACGATAGATCCTCCTTCATTTTCAGCTAAACTAACTATAACAAACGTTACAGCGCATGTATACCATCAGGAAACAAGCTAATTCGTGTCAAATTTCATTTTTGTTCAATACAAATACTGCTATAATGAAAAAAGACAATGGAAAAGAGGATTTTCATGGCTGAATCATTGCGCAAAATTTTTTCTTCATTCATTTATTTTCAGGACATACCTGCCAATGAAACAGAACATTATGACTGGTTCAGAACGGCAGAACACGAATTGATTGGCATCGCAAAAAGCGAGCTGACGGCCAGGGATCATCAGCTTCTCAGTGCTTTTTGCAGCCACACAATGCCTATTTACCAAAAATGACACGGCAGGAGGAGGAGTGGCAGGCATGTATTCAGTCGGATAACCCCGGCCGAAGTACCTCCATCACATCCTATCGCTTCATCTTCTTTTCATTCCCGCCGCAGCAAATGGAACCCGTAGCATTCAAAGAGGCAATAAATGAATTTTTTGCCAGAGACGTTCCTGTTCTGTGGGAAAACGAGCATGAAGGTGTCATTATTGAAGAAAACCCGGAAGAATGTATTTCATTTGAAACGATTATTGATATATTCATGCATGACCTGTCTGTAAAAATCCGATTTTGTCGGCCCCTTTCTGTATGCGTTAACACAAGCGAAAAAAGCTTATCACACACTAACCCAGCAGGCGACCATTTTAGAAAACACCGATAAACGGGTCATGTCCTATATGGATGCCATGCCTTATATCCTTATTAGCGAGGCTGATCCTGAAACAACGACAAATCTGATCAATACGGTACTGGGAGATACCTATGATAATGATGAACTTCTGAAAACGATCGAAACATTTCTTGCCTGCAGCCTCAATGTATCCATCACCGCCAAAGAATTGTATCTACACCGCAACAGCCTGCAATACCGTCTGGACAAATTCACGGAACAAACCGGAATCGATATACGGGAGTTCCGGCAGGCCGTTACTGTTTACCTTGCTCTTATCGCCCGTAAATAACATTCTGCACAAACGGAGGTGCTCTCTTTGTGCACATTTGCCATTTACGGAAGTGATTGCACTCCGCTAAAATAATGAGTAAATCGCTTACATAAGGGGAGTGTTCTAATGGCTGAGCTTCAAATGGAAAAAATC
The DNA here is from genome assembly GCA_001311805.1 of Lentibacillus juripiscarius JCM 12147. The sequence goes on from BBCA01000095.1 coordinate 2,851, forward strand.
CAGAAAACATATGACAAAAATGTACTTGCAGTGGACGATTTTAATCTGCATATCAACGATAAAGAATTCATCGTATTTGTTGGACCATCCGGCTGCGGAAAATCAACAACATTACGGATGATTGCAGGACTGGAGGAGATTACAGGCGGTGATTTATACATCGACGAAACCGGATGAATGACGTCGCCCCGAAAGACCGTGATATTGCCATGGTATTCCAGAATTACGCCCTGTATCCGCATATGAACGTATATGATAACATGGCTTTCGGGTTAAAACTCCGCAAATTTAAAAAAGATGAGATTAACAAGCGTGTCCAGAATGCCGCTAAAATCCTTGGCCTGGAAGATTATTTAGACCGCAAACCAAAAGCATTATCCGGTGGTCAGCGGCAGCGTGTGGCTCTGGGACGGGCCATTGTCCGCGATGCCAAAGTGTTTTGATGGATGAACCATTATCCAACCTTGATGCCAAACTGCGCGTTCAAATGCGTGCTGAAATCCAAAAACTGCATCAGCGTCTGCAGACAACCACTATTTATGTGACACACGACCAGACCGAAGCAATGACCATGGCTACCCGTCTTGTCGTCATGAAAGATGGCATCATCCAGCAGGTAGGGGCGCCAAAGGAAGTGTATGACTATCCTGAAAACATGTTCGTCGGCGGATTTATTGGTTCTCCATCCATGAACTTCATACACGGCACTCTGAACGATGGAAAGTTCACTAGCGGTGACGTGAGCCTAAGCATACCGGAAGGGAAAATGAAAACATTGCGGGAACAAGGATATACGGACAAACCGATTGTCCTTGGCATCCGTCCGGAAGATATTCATGATGAACCAGCATTCATCAACTCTACACCTGGAACGGCCTTTTCAGCGGCAATTGATGTTTCGGAGCTGATGGGGGCAGAATCCTATTTGTATTCCAAACTGGACAATCAGGAGTTCATCGCACGGGTTGACTCTCGCTCTGATATTAGCGGCGGCGACACCATTGATCTGGCATTTGATATGAACAAAGCCCTATTCTTTGATGCAGAAACCGAAAGCCGGATCCGTTAAGAAAAAACAGAAAAGTACTGCATATATATGTCATTTATGTAAAAAAATACCATTGTCACCGTATATAAAATAAGAGGGAAGCCTTGAAGACTTCCCTCTGTCATGGTCAGGGGAGGAGCTGCTCCCCTGAGAGGCCATCCGTTATTATTGTTGTCCACTGAATTGAGACTGTGCAGTCTGAACCAAACGCTTGGTAATTTCACCACCGACAGATCCGTTCGCACGGGAAGTTGTGTCGGCACCAAGGTTTACACCAAATTCCTGTGCAATTTCCGTTTTCATTTGGTTAAGAGCTTGTTCTGCTCCAGGAACTACTAATTGGTTTGAGTTTTGGCTGTTGTTATTTGCCATGTTATCACCTCCTGTACGCATTATTGTGAGCAGAAACGGAAATCTTATCACAGATTATCGCTGGTAATTGTTTCATGAACGGGAAAAGCCATTAATAAATAATGGCTGCGTTAACGTAAACAAGCTCACCGCCCCTTTTGAAGGCGGTGAGCTTGTTTCACAGTTATTTTGGATACGTCATTTCTTTCGGGTTAACATATTCGTCAAATTGTTCTTCGGTCAGAAGCTCCAGACGTACGGCTGCTTCTTTTAATGTCGAATCATCAGCAAACGCCTGTTTGGCAATTTTGGCTGCATTCTCGTACCCGATATGAGGATTTAAAGCGGTGACAAGCATGAGCGAATCACGCAAGTACTTCTCAATCTGCTCATGATTCGGCTCAATGCCTTGTACACAACGTTCATCAAATGACAAAATGCTGTCCGCAAGCAGTTGAGAGGACTGCAGGAAATTATAGGCTATAACAGGCTTGAATACGTTCAGTTCAAAGTTGCCCTGGCTTGCCGCAAATCCAATTGTTGCATCATTCCCCATTACCTGAGCAGCAACCATCGTCAGTGCTTCACTCTGTGTCGGATTCACTTTTCCAGGCATAATGGAACTTCCAGGTTCATTGGCCGGAATGGATATTTCACCGATTCCACAGCGTGGACCGCTTGCCAGCCAGCGAACATCATTGGCTATTTTCATTAGATCAGCAGCCAGCCCTTTGAGTGCCCCATGTGCAAACACTGCTTCATCATGACTTGTCAGCGAATGAAACTTGTTTGGAGCAGAAATGAACGGCTTGCCAGTCACTTCACTTATGGCTTTTGTGACCGTTTCAGAGAAATTCGGATGGGCATTAAGGCCCGTTCCGACAGCAGTGCCGCCAATGGCCAGCTGTTTAACATGATGCAGACTCTCGCTGATCATTTGCTCGGACTTTTCAAGCATACGGTGCCAGCCGCTAATCTCCTGCCCTAAAGTTAATGGTGTTGCATCCTGCAAATGGGTGCGGCCAATTTTAACAATATCCTGAAATGCATTCATTTTTTCATGCAGTGTATTTTTCATCGTCTGCAAAGCGGGAAGAACGACATCTTCCAGTTTCAAAGCAAATGCGATGTGCATTGCCGTCGGGTAGGTATCATTGGAACTTTGCGACTTGTTGACATCATCATTCGGATGCAGCTTCAAATCACTGCCCTGATCTTTTAGCCAGATGTTTCCTGCATAAGCAATTACTTCATTGACATTCATATTGGACTGTGTGCCGCTTCCCGTTTGCCATACAACCAATGGAAAATGCTCATCAAGCTCACCGTTGATGATTTCATCAGCCGCATGGGCTATTGCTTCTGCTTTTTGCTTTTCCAGAAGCCCAAGCTCACTATTTGCTTTAGCGGCACTTTTTTTCAATATAGCAAATGCTTTAATCACTTCTTCCGGCATCGTTTCATCGCCGATCGGGAAGTTCTGCTTGCTTCGCTGGGTTTGTGCGCCCCAATACTTATCAGCGGGTACGTTAATCTCCCCAAGTGTGTCTTTTTCAACCCGATATTCCATCTGAATTGCCTCCTTATGTATCATATAGCCCTATTTTATTGTAACAAAGTAAGGTATTGGGTGTTAGCGGAAACGATGAAAATCCGGCTCCCACCTCAACAATATGGTTATGAAACCGGATGGATTCAGGCAAGCAAAGCTGACGATGACTTTTTTCGTAAATTTTGTTGCCCTTTAATCCCTCACACCAACTCGGCTCGCGCGACTTTTTCCGATTTTCGCGCGACTTTCGGCTCGGCTCGCGCGACTTTT
>BBCA01000096.1 GCA_001311805.1 Lentibacillus juripiscarius JCM 12147
TCAAAATGTTAAAACGATGTACCCATTTTAAACCACAAAGAATATCGCTGTTATTTGTTTTGTATCCGAGGAATCATCACGTTTTGGTATTTCCACGATTGGGAGTAAGGCAGTTTCAGGGGAATTGGATTTTAATGAGTTAAAGGGCGTTACAGACAAGGACGGAATAACAGTCAAACAAGCGGTAGAAGACATGGGTGTTCATTGGGAGGAGCTGGAACAGGCTGTTTTGCCATCGCATAAACTGGAGCAATTTCTTGAGGTTCATATCGAACAGGGGGACAAATTGCAGGAAAGTCATTCACAAATTGGCATTGTCACTGGAATAGCCCGTCCAACACGACTAATTGTAACGACGTATGGGACATCGAACCACACAGGGACAACACCGATGCACAAGCGAAATGATGCACTGGTAGCAATAGCTCCGCTCATTTCATATGTACAGGAGGAGGCGTTGAAAATCAATCAGCAGAAAGATCCTTATCTTGTGGCCACGGTGAGTACAATCAGCGCAAAACCAAATTCCATTACGAGTATTCCTGGTGAAGTCCAAATGGGAATCGATATAAGGAGTATTAACGATGGTGCCAAACAGAAATTGGTAGAAAAATCACAAATTATTGTCAGCAAATAGAAGGACAATACAGTGTCCATGTTCAGCTTCATACACTCGTTGATAACAAGCCAGTCAATCTTGATCAAACGATTCAGACGAAATTATCTAGATCAAGTCAGAATCTTTCGTTTAAAACGGAGAGTATGGTTAGTGGGGCGGGGCATGATGCAATGAATATGGCAACAAGGTGGCCAACAGGATTAGTATTTATACCTTGTCGTGATGGGATCAGTCATCAGCCTCAAGAGTATACTGAAATTCAAAATATGGAAAATGCGACAAAGGTATTATCCGAATACCTTCAATCAGAAGCACTGCTATGAAACAACAACTATCTTTGTACGGAGGAATTAACATGAAAACATTCGTGGAAAATTACTTAAAGGATAATAAGTCCTATTTTAAAGAAGTGAGTTCATATATTTATCATCACCCGGAAACCAGATTTGAAGAATATTCATCCTCTGAATTTTTGGCTAATGAATGTGAAAGACAAGGGTTTACAGTAGAACGTAACGTTGCAAACATTGAAACCGCATTCACTGCAACCTATGGGTCAGGGGCTCCCGTAATAGGATTTTTGGGAGAATTTGACGCCTTATCAGGATTAAGTCAGGAGCCGAATGAAACAACGTATAAACCTTTAGAACGTGATGTTGGTCATGGTTGTGGCCACAATTTACTGGGAACCGGTGCTTTTGCAGGAGCATGCGCAGTAAAAAATACCTTGAGGAAAATAATATTTCCGGTACTGTAAAATTTTTCGGCTGTCCAGGCGAGGAAGGCGGTTCAGGAAAAACATTTATGGTCCGGGAAGGAGTGTTTGACAGTGTAGATGCGGCTCTGACATGGCATCCGTCCCCAGCGAACGCCATTATGAGTTTATCAAGTCTGGCAAACTATCAGGTGAAGTTCCGTTTTAGAGGTACATCAGCCCATGCGGCAAACGCTCCTCACCTTGGAAGAAGTGCACTGGATGCAGTCGAACTCATGAACTCTGGTGTCAATTACCTGAGGGAACATGTTATACCGGAAGCTCGGATGCATTATGCTGTTACAAACACCGGTGGAATATCACCAAATGTGGTGCAGGCAAATGCGGAAGTCCTCTATTTAATCCGGGCTCCAAAAGTTCATCAGGTTGATGAGATTTATCAGCGGATTTTAAAGATAGCTGAAGGGGCAGCGATGATGACGGAAACGGAAGTAACAATAGAATTTGACAAAGCATGTTCCAACTATATTCAAAACCGTCAATTGGAAAAGATCCTACATGATAGTTTGCAAGATATAGGTTCTCATACCCCGACTGACAGTGAAGAAGAATTTGCTAAACAGATATGGTCCACATTGACAGACGCTGAACAGGAAAATTATTTAGATCCTATGAAAGGGTTCGGCTACATTGGAGATGGCAGTGAATTTGCAGGTAAATATCTAGCAGATTCTATTTCGCCTTATCATGAATCACAGGAAATACTGGCAGGCTCGACAGACGTGGCCGACGTTAGCTGGGTCGTTCCAACAGCACAACTGACGGCTGCTACGTCAGCTCTCGGTACGTCGCTGCATACGTGGCAAATGACTACACAAGGGCTAAGTGAATTTGCAAATAAGGGACTGCTACGAGCAGCTGGAAGTATGGCGTTAGCCGGCATAAAGTTGGTTGAGTCAGAAGAGGCATTAATGAAAGTGAACCAAGAGTTTAAAGACTTCCGTGAAAAAAATAGTTACACATGTCCGATTCCAGATGGTGTGTATCCATCTACACTGAACGAACGCTAAATTAAAGTGAGGTGTATTATGAAAAATAAAAAGGTATTTTTCAAAGGTTCTTTAGATATAATTGAGCGAGTCGGCAATAAACTCCCGGATCCTTTTGTTTTGTTTGTCGGTTTAGCTTTATTAATGGTAGTTGTCTCGTATATTTTTAGTTTGTTTAACGCTTCCGTCGTTCATCCGGGAAGTGGTGAGGAAATTCCGATTAAAATTTATTATCCGGTGATGGGTTACAATTCATACTAACATCAATGCTGGATAACTTTACCGGATTTGCTCCATTAGGTTTAGTGTTGGTCATGATGTTGGGGATTGGACTGGCAGAAAAAGTCGGATTGTTGGATTATGCCATCCGGAAGACGATTTTAAATTCTCCGCCTGCGCTTATTACGTACACGATTGTTTTTGTTGGTATTCTTGGGAACTTGGCGTCCGACGCTGCAGTTGTTTTAGTCCCGCCATTAGGTGCGCTGGTTTTTTATAAAATTGGACGCCATCCACTTGCCGGTTTGGTTGCCGGGTTTGCCGGAGCTGGTGCCGGGTTCACAGCAAATCTATTTATAGCGGGTACGGATGCATTGCTGTCCGGGATTTCTACTGAGCTGCCGCTATTATAAATGATTCCGTTACGGTAACACCAGTGGATAACTGGTACTTCAATATCATTTCTGTATTTGTATTGACCATTGTCGGTGGACTTGTAACCTCCAGATTTATTGAGCCGAGATTAGGCAATTATGAAGGTGAAGCTGTAGAAGGAGACCAAGAAGAAGAACTGCCAAATGCAAAGAAAGGGTTTATCAATTCCATTATTGCTGCTTTGGTATATCTAGCGATCATTGTGATAACAATTATGCTGCCAAACAGTCCTTTACGTAATGAAGATGGAGGAATTGTACCGTCCCCATTTCTCGATGGAATCATCCCCATTATTTTCTTGCTTTTCATCGTAATAGGTGTAACCTTTGGTCTAACAGTTGGTAAGATTAAGTCCAGTAAAGATGTTAGTCATTACATGGCTGAGTCTATGAAGGATATGGCGAGTTATATTGTTCTCGTGTTTGCCATTGCCCAATTCATTGCATTTTTCAACTGGTCTAATCTAGGTACATGGGTTGCAGTAAATGGTGCTGAATTTTTACAGAATATAAACTTTACTGGTCTAGAGTTGATTATTGGATATATTATTTTCACAGCATTGATGAATTTCCTGATTACATCTGGATCAGCAAAATGGGCAATCGAGGCTCCCATATTTGTTCCGATGTTTATGCAATTGGGGTATGATCCCGCCTTTACACAGGTTGCTTATCGTGTAGCGGATTCTTCAATGAACATTGTGACACCGTTATTTCCGTACATGGTTATCATTCTTGCGTTTATGCAACGGTATGACAAGAAAGCGAGCATCGGAACGTACATCTCATTAATGCTGCCGTATTCCATTGCTTTCTTAATCGCATGGATTGTCATGATTATCGTATTTTACTACACGGGAATCCCTTATGGTCCCGGCGTCACTACGTATTTGTAAAAACAATAATTAAGGAGAATGTTAATGGTTAATAATCATTTAGCTGAAAAACTAGTTGAGTGGAGAAGAGATTTTCATCAATATCCGGAAACAGGATTTCTTGAAATGCGAACTGCATCTATAGTTGCTTCTATATTGGATCAACTGGGCTTTGAATTACAAATGGGAAAAAATGTAATGTCACCTGACCACTGCATGGGGAAACCGAATGACACGGTGACGAAACAACACCTGGAATGGGCGCGAGAAAATGGCGCACACCAAGATTATATTGACTATTTTTCCGAAGGTTATACTGGCATCGTAGCGACGTTGGATACAAATAAAAACGGACCAACGGTAGCTTATCGATTTGATATGGATGCACTGCCTATTAATGAATCGGATAAACCGGAGCATGTTCCTTTTAAAGAAGGGTTCCGTTCAATATTGGCAGATAAAATGCACGCGTGTGGACATGATGCGCACACGTCCATCGGGCTTGGATTGGCTTCATTAATAGCCGAAAATAAAGATAATCTTTGCGGCCGAATAAAGTTGATATTTCAACCTGCTGAAGAAGGCACACGTGGAGCAAAGTCTATGGTGGAGGCAAATGTCGTTTCTGATGTTGATTATTTTATAGCTTCACATGTTGGTATTGGGGTACCGCAGGATCATGTTGTTGCTGCTAACAATGGGTTTTTAGCAACCTCAAAAATAGATATTTCATTTAAAGGCAAAGCTTCACACGCTGGTGGAGACCCTGAGAAGGGGGATAATGCATTACTTGCTGCTGCTACAGCTTCTCTGAATATGTCGGGTATATCACGTCATTCCGAAGGGAGCACCCGAATAAATATAGGGGAACTGCATGCAGGCAGTGGCAGAAACATCATTCCCGATTCAGCTGCATTAAAGGTTGAAACACGCGGTGATACTTCAGATATTAATTGCTATGTTAAAAAACAGGTAGAGTCTATTGCAGTTGGGGCGGCAACCATGTATAACGTGGATTATAATCTTGAGGTAGTTGGCGAAGGAAAAAGCTGTAACTGTTCAAGAGAAGTAGCATCCGTTATTCATGAATGTGCACAGGAGTCGGATAAGATTACCGAAAGCGTCCTTGAAAGTAATGATAGCGCAGGCTCAGAAGATGCTACCTTTTTATGGAAGAAGTACAGAAAATGGTGGTTTCGCAACATACTGTGTATTTGGAACGGAACTAGCTGCTGGACATCATAATGAACAATTTGATATTAATGAAGATACACTTTTGCAGGCGGTAGAGATACTTTATGAGTCTTGTATGAAATTAAGTGACTTGAATTAGGCTGTGGTGTCACTACCTGTTTTGTCGAACATTGTCGAATGCAGTGAAAATCCTGCTAATATCTCAATGTTGCTTCACTACTACAATCGAATCGGGAGAAGAAAAAGTGTCATGTACAGTTCAGCACGACACTTTTTCTGTTTGGTGGTCGATTATAGAAAATAAAAGGTCATTTATCCCGATTTAACGGGCAGCAATACCCTATTACTTCAATATTTCAAGGAAACCGAGAAAGATATGTAGGGGGTCAGCTGCCCGCAAAGGTCGGACACTGATTGGAATCATGATTTTGCAAAGAATAGGGGCTATCAACAATAAAGCAGAGGAGATGTTTGATCGGTGCCTGAGGATGCTGTACAAAAGTGAACAGCATATACTTCAACAAAAACGCATCCGCAGTTAAAATACTGTCCCGAATCGTCGGCTAATTAATTCGCTCCAGTTCAAGTAATTACCAAGCAATCTATTAATAAAGCGTTTTCAATCTATGGTAAAATTAACACGCGAATTAAGTGCCAAATGGGGAGTTGAACTGGAAGAATCGTTCCCAATTTCATTTGTGGGAAGTGGTGCAACATTAAATGATGCAACGACAAATGGGATGGAACGGGCGGCGAAACTATTCAATACTACTGTCCCGGAAGTGATGAATCGTGCTACTATCAACGGAGCAATCGAAATTGGCAGGAATCCGGGAGTTGTTACGGTTACATTCCTCGCACCCAAGCAATATTTAAAAGATAAA
>BBCA01000097.1 GCA_001311805.1 Lentibacillus juripiscarius JCM 12147
ATTTCGGCCCGCTTTGGGGTGGCTTTAGGCCTTGAGAAGGCTTCTCCCGGACTTTTCGGCGGCACTTTCCCGCGAGGAGGCTGAAGCCGTGCCCGCGGGAAAGAAGACACTGCAAAAAGGATTCGGCTAAATACGTCACGTACTGTGACAACGCCGACCCTAAAGCATCTTGTTCGTGGGAGCAGATGTCGCGCTTGCCCTGTGGGTGAAAGCGACTGTCCGGAGCGGAATTCTCCCGTGCACCTGCGTCGCGGTTTATACAAATTGTTTAGTAGGGTTTAATTATCTAGAGTGGCGCAAACAGCAACAATTTAGTAGAAAACAGCCTTCCATAAAAATTCTTTGGGATGTGATCGTCATGATCAAAAGCCGGCGAAATACAATTGCGACTATGGTTGTGATCGTTTTTGGCTTTGTGTTGTTCTATACTGGTACAGACGGATTTCGCGCGTTCACAGCAGAAAGTGCACGAACATATGAGATTTTGCAGAACAAACCCGAGTTCCCTTCTGTCACACTGGAAGATAGCAAAGAACGAACGTACACATTTGACGAGTTTGCTGATGGAAAGTATGTGTTTGTCACGTTTATGTACACGAACTGCACCACCGTTTGTCCCCAGCTGGAAATGAACATGGCCCAAGTTTATGAACAGATACCGGATGATTATATTGGCGAGGACATCGTTTTTCTAAGCATTAGTTTCGACCCGGAAAGAGATGACCCTGCAACTTTAGAAAAGTATCGTGGCTATTTTAACAGTGACGGGGAAACATGGCGAATGGCAAGAATTAACGATAAGGAAGAATTGGATGCATTGCTTGATGAACTGGGTGTGATTGTTATTCCAAATGACAATGGTGATTTCACACACAACAGTGCTTTTTACCTAATTGATAAGTCCGGTCATCTGCAGGAAGTGATGGAATACACACTGATTGATGAAGCTGCCTCCAAAGTAAATGAGATACTGGCAAGACAGGAGGAGGATGAATGATGAAACAAAGTTTTTACGGACTTCTCTTGTTTATCTTTCTCATTCTGCCACCTGTCGCAGCCATTATGGAGTCGGTCATGATTGTGCATATGCATATGCAGATGACGCTTTTAGTCATTTCCGGACTATTGATGGGGCGCTTTTTCCAGTTGAAATTCCCCCGGTTTTTCAGTAAATGGAATGCAAATGGCATCCCCGGCATTCTTTTATTTGTCATTATTTGGAGCTATTGGATGGTTCCGCGAGCGATGGATGAAGCACTCACGATGCAAATGGTTGAACTGTTTAAGTTTGGGAGCCTTCCATTTCTGGCCGGTGTTCCATTACGGGACAGCTGGAAGAAGATTGGTGCAGCCGGTCAAAAAGTGATATTTGGATTTTTAGTTATCATGTTTTCTTTAATGGCCTTGCTGTATATTGGCGCTGACAGCCAGATCTGTAACAATTATTTGGAAGTGGAACAAAAAAACGCTTGGCTGGGGCTCGCTGTTTATTGGTGCATTGCTATTGATTTACGTTATTCAGTTATTTTTCATTGACCAGTCGGAGTATGAATAGTGCCGGGTTAATTCAAAAAAAGCGATCTGTCCCGTGGGGTGCTGACAGATCGGTTAAGCGTTAGCAGAAATGTTTTGGTCGTTGACATCTGGGTCCAGTGGGTTGGTTGAGCTGACACCGTTATTGGTGTTGATGAAATCACCGGTATTCTGAGCTCCGGAGCCGGTGCTTGTTTTGGAAGAACTTTTCGGTGATAGGTAAAAGGAGTCACCAAAATTAACGACGCCTCCGCCAACACTATTTATTTTAATTGGTCCGACAATCGATGGCATAACAACACCTTCTTAGATTTGATATTGGTGAGCTATGATAGTTTATGAATCTGGCTGGTTCGTGTGTGTACTGCCGTCTAAATAGCGGCGGAAATGCTTGATTCGTGCTTCCCCTCGCACATCGTTGATACTGCCCACCTGGAAAATTGCAGCCTGACTGACACCGTTATATTGATGTTGCCGACATCAATTGTATCTCCGTGGTGGAATGTGTTTTTTGAACGGAAGATTTTTGGTGCGGCCAATTTGTCTCCATATGGAACAGGGAGTAGCTTTCAAATTCCACACCATCTTCATCGGTAAAAATGGCGCCTTCTTTTTGAACGGCGATCCCTTTCGCTTTCGTCCAGGCGTATGTTGTATCACCAATATTGAAGATGCCGCTGTAGGTCAACCCATTCACTTTAATGTTATCAACAGAGGATGTTCGCTGCTGCATGGACGTCACCCTGATAAAGGAACAATAGTCCCAAGTGCAGCTGCTTCAGGTGGGGTATCATAGAAAGACGAGAGGACAAAGCTTTCATTGTCGCCTACCAGAAATACAGACGATGATGTTACGGTACCGACATCAATATTGTCGACTTGCAGCCCCCAATTGTGTACTTCCATATTCATCTGTTATCATTCCCTTCCATATACTTGCTTAAGGAGTGGCGGATTTCGTGTTTAATCTGATCCGCAATATATGTTTTGGTCTCTTCTTCATTCAAATTGCGCTGATCACGCTTAGCCTCTTGTTCGTAAAAGGCTATCCGGTCCGGCAGCTGATTGGCGATGTCTTCCGTAAGAACGGCTGGATCGATATTTTCCGAAGGGATCTGATGCTCTTGTGCGATTTCCTGGATAAGTTGTTCGCCGTTTCTGTGCAAATACGACTTCAGTTCAGACAGCAGCTGCTGTTTAAATGTGGACGAGCCGGAACCGGGTACGGATAAATCGTCAATGTTTTTCAGGTCATTCGGGGATAAACCGATATGCAGGGTTCCTTCCAAGTTTTCTATTTTTAACTGGTCAAAATTGTATTCTACCTTTTCAACGGTTTGCTTTTTTTCTTGATTGTTATCATTCTCGATATCCTGCATTCTTGATTCAAGTGAATGGATTAACTGGTCCTGTTTATCAATCCGCTGATGGAGATAGTAGATATAGTTGTTCCAGTTATTCATGGGGTGGTCCTCCTTTTAACTGGGCAAAGGCCTACACACAGCATATGCATTTTTCGCTGATGTGTGTTACGGCCCGGGCTTTTGCAGGCGAATGATAGCTGGCTCACCAATCGGTTCAGCTGGTTCTGCCGGCTCGGTGTACCCGCCTGTATTATAAACATCTGATTGTGACTGGATGCTGCCGGTACTGCCAATCTGAAGTACAGATGAGTTGGATATCGCCTCCACCTTGATGAAATGGATGGAGATGGTCTGGTGTATAGCGAAATGCATGGTAATCCCTCCTGTCAGGAAATGATATTCTGATCCGCCTTATCCGTATCAGTCACGTATGTGGTTGACTGTCCGAGCCTGATGTATGTTCCGTCGCCGGTATTGAATGAACCGCCGCCAGCATAGGTTTTTGCGTTGCTTTCCGGGCGCATGGTATATACGTCTCCGATGTTAAAGATACTGGAATTTCCAATGTTATTAACTTTAACTGCACCTACTTTCGCTGGCATTCGTACTTCCCCCTTCTATGTATATAGCTTATGTGCGGAAGCGGATTTGTGAAACTATAATGCACTATATGGAAATTTGGAATGGTTTCGTGCGCGTAGGGTACTATCGGTGGAAGGTCGGCCCGGCCGCTTGAGCGGGTGTGGATGAGTTTTACTTATAAGATAAGGCAGCCGCTGGGGGTAGCGGGTTGATGTCTGGTGGAAATAAGAAAGGGCTGTTCCATTTGTTGGAGCAGCCCAGCAGGAAAATTAGCCTTTTAATACTTCTTGAATGTGTCCAATAGCCCAGTCAAGATCTTCCTTTTCGATCACAAGTGGTGGTGCAAATCGAATAACGTTATCGTGTGTTTCTTTGCACAGCAGGCCTTTTTCTTTTAATGCTTCACAGTATGGGCGGGCCGATTCGGTCAGTTCAACCCCAATGAAGAGGCCTTTGCCGCGTACTTCTTTAATCTTTGGATTATTGATTTTCTTCAATTCATCCATCATGTGATTGCCGAGTTCCAGCGAACGATCGGCCAGTTTTTCTTCCTCCAGTACTTCCAGAGCGGCTGTAGAAACGGCACAAGCAAGCGGATTTCCGCCGAATGTCGAGCCATGTGACCCCGGATTGAAGACGCCAAGAACATCTTTGTTGGCAACCACGCAGGAGACAGGCATGATACCGCCGCCAAGTGCTTTGCCCAGAATCAGGACATCCGGTACAACATCCTCCCAGTCACAGGCAAACATTTTTCCGGTCCGGCCTAGTCCCGCCTGAATTTCATCGGCCATGTACAGTACGTTATTTTTAGCACAAACGTCATACGCTTCTTTCAAAAATCCTTCCGGTGGTATGTTGATTCCGGCTTCACCCTGGATAGGCTCAAACAGGAAAGCTGCCGTATTTTCAGTGATGGCTTCTTTCAGTGCGTTGATGTCACCGTATGGGATAACTTTTATGCCTGGGAGCAGAGGACCGTATCCGCGCTGGTATTCAGCTTCGGAAGAAAGGGAGACGGCTGTCATTGTCCGGCCATGGAAGTTCCCTTCACAGACAATGATTTCCGCCTGGTCATCTGCAACGCCTTTAACATCGTATGCCCAGCGGCGGGCGGCTTTAAATGCCGTTTCGACAGCTTCGGCACCGGAGTTCATGGGAAGTGCCATTTCTTTATTCGTTAGCTTGCAGATTTTTTCATACCATGGTCCGAGCTGATCGTTATGGAATGCCCGAGAGGTCAGGGTAACAGCATCTGCCTGACTTTTTAGCGCCTGCACGATTTTCGGATGGCGGTGCCCCTGGTTCAATGCAGAATAGGAGCTCAGCATATCCATATAGCGGTTGCCTTCCGGGTCTTCCACCCAGACACCTTCAGCTTTGGATATGACAACAGGAAGCGGGTGATAGTTTTTGGCGCCATATTCCTGCGTTTGGTCAATGATCTGCTGGCTTGTTTCAGTCATAGTATCCCTCCGAATTCAAAAATACATTGCAGTTTCATTATAACAGTTTTTGGGCTGTATTACTTCTATTCTGTAAGTTCTTTTGTTGTAGGTTGTTTTTAAATTGCAGTTGATTTAAACCGCGACATAACTGCTTAAAAATTAAGTGACAGCGCTCCAGAAATACACTTGGTACTCGTCGTGTTGCAAGCTTATCAGTGAAGCAGCACTCCTCGCAGGTTGAAGCGTGCTCAATGGAGCTTTGCAATGTGCTCGTCGTGTTGCAAGCTTATCAGTGAAGCGGCACTCCTCGCGGAAGGGGAAATTTTCATCCATTGATTTGGTGAAAAGCCTCCCCTTTTTTCTTTTAATTAATCAACATTTGAAAAAGGGGCACCTTTTCAGTGGCCTCGACTTTTGGCCTTGAGAAGCTTTCTCTCGGACTTTTCGTCCCGCTTTTGAGTGGCTTTAGGTCTTGAGAAGCCTTCTCTCGGACTTTTCGACCCGCTTTTGGATGGCTTTAGGTCTTGAGAAGCCTTCTCTCGGACTTTTGGC
>BBCA01000098.1 GCA_001311805.1 Lentibacillus juripiscarius JCM 12147
GAAAAGTCCGAGAGAGCTCTTCAACCTGCGAGGAGTGCGGCTCCGATGAACGACGAGCACCAAGTGTATTCCCGGAGCGGGGCGGGAGTCATAGCAAACTGCAACTAGTTTGCACTGTGTCGCAGTATAGATCAACTACGAGGCTAAAAAGCACCTTAACTTACAAAAAGCCCCAAAGGAAAAAATGAGAGTTCTTTTCCGTTGCTTCAATGTATCAAAATTATATAGGGGGAGTTACCCGTGAATTTAACCATTCAGAAGGATTCTCAGAAAAAAACAGTAGAGGCAAAGGTTATGAGAGCAATAAAACAACTCATTCGGTTTGGTTGGGAGCAGGCCCTATCATGTTTGTTTCCTGTCGTTATTTTGCCTCTTTGGCCTTAACACAGATCGTACCGCTTCCCTTCTTGCCAAGGTATGACTGGCTGCTTATTATCTTCCTTCTGATGCAGTGGGGCATGGTACGTTCTGGGCTGGAAACACGGGATGAACTAAAGGTGATCACCTTGTTCCACTTGATTGGACTTACTCTTGAAATATTCAAGGTACATATGGGTTCTTGGTCTTACCCAGAGGAAGGATATTTCAAAGTTTTTGGAGTGCCTTTGTATAGCGGATTCATGTACGCCAGTGTAGCCAGTTACCTTTGCCAGGCGTGGAGGAGGTTGAAGGTTGACCTGGTTAAGTGGCCACCGTTTTTGGTAGTAGTACCTCTTGCAGCTGCGATTTATTTAAATTTTTTCACTCACCATTATTGGATTGATGTCCGCTGGTGGTTATCCGGACTTGTCATTATCGTCTTTTGCAGGTCTTGGGTGACATACGAGGTTGATGGAACGCGTTACCGTATGCCACTCGCACTTTCTTTTGTACTCATCGGATTTTTTATATGGATAGCCGAAAATATCGCAACGTTCTTTGGAGCGTGGGAATATCCAAACCAAACCGATGCATGGAGTCTCGTTCATCTGGGTAAGGTGAGTTCATGGCTTCTATTAGTAATTGTTAGCTTTCTTATCGTAGCGACGTTAAAGCAGGTGAAGGGGAAAACCACTAGGGTAGATACTGTTCAGTTTAATAACTGTAAGAACCCTCTTTAAAAAAGTCGCATAGTAAGGAATAAGTAGTTCACTTACGGTCGAGAAAATATAAAAACACATTACGTTTAGTGTACTAAATCACATTGTATTTAGTACGCTATTAATTTTTTACTGTTAACGGGCGCTAATCTTGTATAAGGGAATAACGCCCTGATTTTTTCCGTTGGAATTAGAAAAGTTGAACGGCCTCCCTTTAAACGTGGTATAATAAATAAAGGATGGTGATTAGCTATGTTTGACAGGAAAGAATTACACCGGTTGGTGGACGAACTGCCAGAAGAAAAATTACCCCGAATGGGTGACTTTTTCCGTCATTTATTTGATGAAGAAGAATTGGAATTGAACGATGAGACAAAAAGCAAGTAGACGAAGCCCGTGAGCGCGTCAAAAACGGGGAATATGTTACACTGGATGAATTATTAGAGGAAACTCGGGATGTATGAGCTAAGGGTAGATAAGCAAGCGGCCAAGTATCTTAAAAAGTTGGATAAACCAAATCAAAAGCGATTAATGGGCGCCTTGACGGAATTAGACATGGCGTCCATTCTGACATAAGGGCGATTTAATCGGTGCGAAGAGGGAGTGACAATGCAGTGGATGAAAATAAGGGATACAGAAGATTTAAGATTATATTTCACTCATTTATATTAATCGCCGTTGCCATTGGAGTAATCATTGCCTCTTTTACGGGCTGGAGTGAAATGGACCGAGCATTGCTGTACCTAATATTAGGGATTGTAATTGCTGCTGAAAGTATATTTGGATTATATAAGAATTTAAGGCACAGATCGGCACAATAAGGTATTCAATCATTGGGCGCGCTTCTGGAATAAAACTCGCGTCCTTTCTTGGCTCAACGTGCCATATTGTTGAATAAAGTTTTGGAGGTGTTTGAATTTAAGAAAAAGATAATCAAAGCTATTATAGGGCTGATATGCAGCATTGTTATTTGCGTTTCTGGGGCGTCTGAAATATTGACTACGAACACAATATCAGGAGTATCGTTTGTCCCTACAATACTTGCGCTAGGTGGTTTTATTAGCATTATTGGGTTTATCATTGAGCTAAAAAAGATAAAAGTTACTCATACAAACGAGTGTAGCAATTAAACGAGTGTTTTTCCGAATCTGGCGCAAATTAGGTATAAGTAATTTTAAAAAGAGGTAGGTTACTGATGCTTTTAGGACGTTGTTAATGTCTCTTATACCAGGGATTGTTACATTATTGATTACGTGGTGGTTCAAGAGAATGAACTCTTCCTTATTTGTACGAATAGTTCGCGGCAAGTGAACTATTTATAGTAAGGAATCCGACTTTTTTCTTTAATTAACGCATCCGTTAGTTTACAACTTCATTAGAATTCCGATTTAACATTCGAAAGTAAAAAAGTACGGCAGTTATCGTGCAAACCCCACCACTTAAGACCCAAATGTAAAATAGGATTTGCCCTCCTGGAGTAGGGGAGTTGAAGCTAAAATAGCTTAGGAGAAATAATCCTCCACCTAGAAATGAGAGATAATACGTAAACAATCTATGCTGTCTTCTCAGGAAGTGGTATCCAGTAAGAATGAACAAATATAAACTGCTTATTATCATAATGACTGGAAAAGTGGGCTGAAATTTCGCAGCGTATATAAAATGGTCAAGTTGTAAAATTTGGTTACTGCTTTGAATTTCACCATATAACAATTGAGAAAATGGTGTTGAATACTTCCATTCCCAAGGGTCATTTAAAATTGCACTACCTTCGTACCAAGCCGCAACAGTGGAGAATAACAACAATATAGATGCAACGCCTGCCTGTGGTAAAAACCGAAACACTTTCAACACCCCTTAACCTTGTAAAAATCCATCCGAATTAATGAGTATAACTGGAGGCAAAGAACCATCATATTTTTGAAATAAAGATGGAAGCCAAAAGAAAGAGACCTAGAGGAGCTTCCCCTAAGCCTGTTTTTGTGTTTTATTATGTTGCTCCACACATCTCCGTTTACACGTGCAAATAATCGTCCATGTCGTCTTTGGCGAGATGGTTTCCGACATAAAATGCACCAAATTCACCGTACTTGGCACTCACTTCGTCAAAGCGCATTTCATAGACAAGTTTTTTCAGCTGGATCGCGTCGTGTGCAAATAAGGTCACACCCCACTCCCAGTCGTCGAAGCCGAAAGAGCCGGTAATGACCTGCTTCACTTCGCCAGCATATTTACGGCCGGTTTTAGAGTGTTCATACAACTGTCTTGCCCGTTCTTTGAAAGGAAGTGAGTACCAATTCTCATCTCCCTGCCGCCGTTTGTCCATCGGGTAGAAACACATATGCTCCCATTTTGGCAAAATTGGATAGAGCCGCTCTCTTGTTTTTGGGTCATCTGCGGAACTATTGCCACTGTATTGGGAAAGCTCGACGACAGAAACATAGGAATAAGCCGGCTGCAGGAATTCAGCCAGTTTAGATTTGTTCAATTCGGTTTCGAGGTCAGTCAGCTCGTTCATCGTTGGACGCAAGATCATAAGCATCAGGTCTGCCTTCTGACCGACGACTTTATACAGCACGTTGCTGCCGTTTTCTTCCTTTTCCACATCTTCCCACTTTGTCAGCAGGTTCTTAAACTCCTGAATCGCTTCATCGCGCTCTTCCTTGGAAGCTAATTTCCACGATGTCCAGTCGATTGTGCGCATATCATGCAGGCAATACCAGCCATCCACTGTTTTAACTGCTTCTGCTGCTGTCATAAACGATCACTCCTCCAATTGCAAATAGATAGTTTTCCGGTCTGGTCGGGGCGGAACAATAGACAACCTTTAAGTCCCGCAGCTTGTTTCGTACATGTTTTAACTATATCATATTTAGGGTACGATAAGCATGAAATCAGATTCATGTCACCGTTCTGTCAGAAAAAGCGATGGCAAAAACGTGAAAGCTGTTTTCATATGAACACGATTGAATTATGCTATAGATAGATACTTGTATAGGAGGCGCTCGCCATGAGCAATCTTTTTGATACTATAGAAGCGAACTTGAAGCAAGCAGATAAACGTATTGTTTTCCCTGAAGGATATGACGGGCGGATTCTGGCTGCCGCAGACCGCCTTAGCAATGCCGGAATTCTGACACCGATTCTTTTGGGAAATGCGCATGACATAAAGCAGAAAGCGGATGAAGCTGGTGCTAATATATCCCAGTGCGAACTGCTTAACCCGAACGACGCCGCAGATTTCGATGAAATGGTTGAAGTATTCGTCGACCGCCGCAAAGGCAAAGTGACCGCTGACGAAGCAAAAATTATCCTCCGTGACGAAAATTATTTCGGCACCATGCTCGTACATATGGGCAAGGCGGACGGACTCGTCAGTGGAGCGGCACACTCAACCGCAGATACGGTCAGACCGGCATTGCAGATCATCAAAACGAAAGAAGGCATCAAAAAAACATCCGGCGTGTTTATCATGGTTCGCGGCGATGAGAAATACGTGTTTGCCGACTGCGCCATCAACATGAGTCCCGACAGTCAGGACTTGGCGGAAATTGCGGTTGAAAGCGCCAATACCGCTAAACTGTTTGACGTAGACCCGCGCATCGCCATGCTCAGTTTTTCCACCAAAGGATCCGCCCAGTCGGAGGAAACCGAAAAAGTGGTCGGGGCGCTGAATCTAGCCAAGGAGAAAAGCGCTTCCCTCGTAATCGACGGCGAATTCCAGTTCGACGCAGCTTTCGTCCCGGACGTCGCCGCCAAAAAGCACCCGACTCCGTGCTGCAGGGCGACGCTAATGTCTTTATTTTCCCAAGCTTGGAAGCGGGCAACATCGGTTACAAAATTGCCCAGCGTCTCGGCGGCTTCGAGGCAGTCGGCCCAATTCTGCAAGGACTGAACAAACCGGTAAATGACCTGTCGCGCGGATGTAGCGCCGAAGATGTCTACAACCTGGCACTGATCACCGCTATGCAGGCATAAAGATTTGGCAAGAGCGTACAGCTGGGACTGTGCGTTTTT
>BBCA01000099.1 GCA_001311805.1 Lentibacillus juripiscarius JCM 12147
GTCGGCGAGTCGGCCGAAGTCGCGCGAAAATCGGAAGTCGCGCGAGCCGGGCCAAAAGTCGCGCGAAAATCGGAAGTCGCGCGATCCGGGCCGAAAGTCGCGCGAAAATCGGAAAAGTCTTCACCCAAAGACTTGCAACACGACGAGCACCAAGTGTATTTCTGTAGCGGTATCATAGCACACAAATTGTTCACTATGTCGCAGTTTACATCAACTACACCGGTAAACAGGCCCGGCCTTATGGCGGATGCCGAAGTATTTCTTATAAGGTATCCATCATTCATGCTTTCTAACGTTATAAAAAACGAAAAATCCGGACTGATTTGATATCCAAAATCATCGTTCGAATTTTTCGTTGCTTCTATACTTTGTTTCAGCCTCTTTTAGAAACTAAGTTTTATTGTCTGACGGTCACGGGGATACATTTTGTTTCTTTATGATGGTTTTCCCGCCAAATAATATGGTGATGACTGGACTGAGCAGGCAGAAAAAGGCGAACGGCAAATACGTAAGCACTGGAACACCAAGGACGTCGGCAATAAAGACACCGCACACACTCCAAGGAACAAGCGGGTTAATTACGGTGCCGGCGTCTTCCAATGTTCTGGACAGTGCTTTGTTGGACAGCCCGGCTTTTTGGTAGACACCTTTAAACGTTTCTCCTGTGAGCATAATGGAAAGATATTGCTCCCCGATCAGCACATTCACACCAATTGCTGTTGCAGCTGTCGAGGCGATGATTGCCCTGATTTTCTGCAGTTTTTCCTGGAACGCTGACAAAATAGACGGGACGATTCCTGTGACAAATAATAAACCACCGAATCCAAGTGCCAGGATAACAAGGGAAATAGTAAACAGCATGCTGTTGATTCCACCCTTTGTCAGAAGACTGTTGACAGGTTCAAAGCCGGTTGTTGCTGTATAGCCATTGAACCAGATTGCCCAAATGTCCGTCCAGGCGATCTCGCTGGTTATGCCGGCCAGAATAGTAGCTGTCATGCTGCTGACAGCCAGTGAGATGAATGCTGGAATTTTAAAAATGGTTGCCAGAATCAGCACGATAAGCGGTATCCAGGAAGTCCAGAAGATTAGGCCGGTTTCCTCCAGGGCAGCCATGTATTTGTCCAGATTTGCCACGCCGACCGATTCATCCGGCGAAAGAAAAGCAAACAGCAAGAATGAAATGATGAAAGCAGGAATCGTTGTCAGGCTCAAGTGCCGGATATGTTCAAACAAGTCCACTTCGACAATTGTTGAAGCGAGATTCGTCGTATCGGATAACGGCGACATTTTATCACCGAAAAAGGCGCCAGATACAACGGCACCCGCTGTTATCGCCATCGATGCGTCCATGGCTGTCCCCATACCAATGAAAGCAACGCCAATGGTAGCCGTTGTGGTTAGAGAACTTCCAAGTGAAATCCCGATAATCGCTGTTACGGCAAACGCTATGGCATAAAACCAGGTACCGCCAATCAATGTGAATCCGGAGCTGATTAGTGCTGGGATCGTTCCGCTGATCATCCAGCTGCTGATTAGTATTCCGATGAGCAAGAATAGGAAAATGGCCCCCATCCCTGATTTAGCACCGGCTATCATCCCTTCCTCGAGATCTTTAAACGGAATTTTCCTGCTGAGTCCGTAAATGACTGTAAGCATAATAGCAATAAGAATTGGGATGTGTGGCTGGGTGCCAAGACTAATTAAGAAATAACTGATAAGTCCAATCGTTAAGAAGAAAATAGCAATTGATTCGCCAAGAGATGGCTGGTGTTTCGGTTCAATAGGAAACAACTTAGTAACCTCCTTTGTTGTATAAATAAAAAAAGCCCCATCCCAAAATAGGGACGAAGCTTTACTCCGCGTTACCACCCTGCTTGGTGAGTGTCAAAGTCCAGAAAATACCGCTACCGATTTCCGGTATCTGTGGGACGCTCACCCGCTTATGAAACATATCCGTTTTAATCTTGAATGTGTAATTCGATCCTTACTTGCCAGGGTTTGCACCGGCCACCCTGTCGCTGTTTGCTGCCCGGTAAAGAATCTACTGCGCATTCACGGATGCTTTATTCGATTAAAATATTACTATGACTATACATGGTATGTCCGGAACTTGTCAATATGCATTTTCCCGTTCGTGATCGGATAACAAGAGGAAACAAACAAACAGCGTCTTATTTTTCCGAATTCAATTACTTTTTTCTTGAATTAAAATAAGGTATAATAAGCATAATTTTTCACTTAGGGGGGACGGCAATCAATGGAAACAGAACTAGTGGAAAAACAACATACATCCCCAAGAATACATATGATTCAAAGAGGCGCAGCAGTTGGATTCCCGATTATGCTTGGGTATCTGCCAATAGCGATTACATATGGTGTGCTGGCAAAACAGTCCGGCATGTCACTGACGGAACTGACATTGATGAGTGTGATGGTTTTGCTGGTGCCAGTCAGTTTATGGGAGCAAACATGATTGCTGTTGGTGCCGGGGCAATGGAAATTATCGTGGCCACATTCGTGCTTAACTTCCGTCATTTTGTCATGAGTTTGTCGTTCATGAATCGCTTGCGGGATTTCGGGATGAAATGGAAAGTGCCTTTATCGATGGGATTGACCGATGAGACATTTGCAGTATCGGCATTGCATACGAAAGAAGCCAAAATGGAAAAAGGCGCCTATTTTTACGCATCACTCATATTAACAGCTTACCTTGCATGGATTGGGGGCTCGTTTTTAGGTGGGGTGCTCGGGGAGGTTATTCCGGCACAGTTGAGCCAGAGCATGGGTATTGCGTTATATGCAATGTTCATCGGTTTGCTGATCCCATCGGTGAAAAAAGAGTGGCGAGTCGGCTTAGTTGCTGCGATTGCCATGCTGATTAATGCCGTATTCAGCCAGTTTATGAGTGATGGCTGGGCCATTGTGTTCGGTACAGTCCTGGGCGGATGGAGCGCTGTATTTCTGTTGAAGGAGGATGCATCATGATTATCGCAATCATCATTGGTATGGCAGCTGTCACAATGATTCCAAGAGTTATCCCCGCATTTATTGTAGATAAGCTGCAATTCCGAGACTGGATTAACCGCTGGCTGAATGCGATTCCGTATGCCGCTTTGGGAGCACTTATTTTTCCCGGGATAATGAGTGTCATTCCAGACGAGCCGCTGATTGGCCTGCTTGGTGGTGCAGTAGCTATTGTACTTGCATATTTTGGACTGAATGTCATTTTAGTTGTTGCCGGTGCCATTGTCACTGTCTTTCTCCTGACGATGTGACATGAATACAGAAAGAAAAGCCGCCTGTTATGGTGGCTTTTTTATTTTTTAAAAGTTTTTGCTGTTTATTTTTCGGAAAAATGTGGATGGTTTCAGTTCCGGATAATTCAGCACACTGGGTAAACATTAATGGTAGTGTTGATTACTTATAAAAGGATGAATGCAGTTATGGAAAGTCAATTCAGTGAGAAGGAAAAGCGATGGGCTGTTCTGTCCCTGGCATCAATTCCGTTAATTATGACGCTTGGAAATTCCATGCTGATTCCCATTTTGCCTGTGATGGAAAAAGAGTTGAATATATCAAAACTTGAATCGAGCTACATTATTACGGCTTATTCAGTTGTGGCCATTTTCCTGATTCCGGTAGCAGGTTTTTATCAGACAGGTTTGGAAGGAAAAAGGTAATTGTCCCGGCTTTGATTATTACCGGAATTGGGGGTCTGCTAGCCGGCTTGGCATCCCATTTGATGGATGATGCGTTTCTTATTGTTGTGGCTGGAAGAATTTTGCAGGGAGTTGGTGCATCGGGTGCATTCCCGATTGTGCTTCCACTTGTTAGCGATATATTTAAAGATGATGAAGAAGCTACCACAACACTTGGTATCATTGAGACGTCCAATACAATAGGCAAAGTTTTGAGTCCAATATTGGGTGCCGCTCTGGCAGCGCTTGTCTGGTTCCTTCCCTTTTACTCAATTCCGGTATTTTGTGCTATCTCTGTGCTGATGGTTATATTCCTAATCAAAGATAAGGGCGGGGAAGAGGAGCGTACAAAATTCAAGGAATATATGGCATTTGCAAAGGATGTCCTTAAAGAACATGGCAAATGGCTTGTGGCTGTATTTGCGATCGGTGCCATCCTCATGTTTATTTTGTTTGGATTTTTATTTTACTTATCCAGTATTCTGGAAGATAAATACGATTATGAAGGTATATGGAAAGGTGTCCTGCTTGCGATACCACTGCTGGCCCTATCTATTGCTTCGTTTACAAGCGGCCGAATGATAAAGGGGAAACTGACCGTAATGAAATGGGTAACTTTTGTTGGAATTATTCTCGCCGGTGCCTCGGTTGCAGTTATTCCGTTCATGGATCACCCGGTTTATTTGCTGTCCATCTTTTTCGTCTGCGGTGTCGGTATTGGCATGGCACTACCGTGTTTGGATGCGCTCATCACGGAAAGCCTGGAAAAAAGTGTCCGAGGTGTAATCACTTCTATTTATACAGCCATGCGTTTTATTGGGGTTGCTGCCGGTCCGCCAGTGATTGCTGTCATGATGAAAGGGAATATCATATGGATGGCCAGCCTTTTGATGGTTTTTGCACTGGTGGCGGGTATTCTCGGCTATCGCAACATTAATCCATAGTAGGGAGAGTACAACTGGAAAAAAATATTTACTGAAAATACAACCTATTTTAATAATTTACCCTTGCAACTTTTACGATTTTTTAGGATAATGGAAAAAAGGAACAAGGGGGAGTGTTCCATGAACCGGCAAAAAGCGAGTTACCGGTTTTATCGTTACACAGGGAAAACACTTTATGCTAAACGTGAAATTTCGTATGAGTTAAGACTGACGGCACAATTGGTACTGGATGAATTATGTTTCAACTGGAATAAACAGAAGCTTGAAATGGCAATTAATCACTCCGTTGATACAGGAGATAAGGAACAATTTCTTCTGCTGAGTGAGGCGTACAGAAGTTATATCTGGGAATAAGCTGGTTTAAGCATGAATGCCTTGCCGATGATTGGTAAGGCATTTTT
>BBCA01000100.1 GCA_001311805.1 Lentibacillus juripiscarius JCM 12147
CCATCTCACGGACTATTCGTCCCGCTTTTGGGTGGCTTTTGGCCTTGAGAAGCTTTCTCTCGGACTATTCGTCCCACTTTTGGATGACTTTGGCCTTGAGAAGCCTTCTCACGGACTTTTGAGCGGCGCTTTTCCTGAAGCCGTGCCCGCGGTAAAGAAGACACTGCGAAAAGCGTGAGGTTGAGCAGATGTCGCACTTATGCCTGTGGTGAAAGCGACTGCCCGGAGTGGAAATCAACGTAGCAGTTACGTCGCAGTTATAGAAATTGTTCAGCAGGGTCTCATTCTCTAAGGTGATTGCGAGAAGCAGCAGTTTTTTAAAAACTGACTTCCAAAGATATATAACTTTCCGTGCAATTATGGTATACTTTGTTCGGCAAGATTTGACAAATAGGGGGTGCTGACATGAAACAAGACGATAAATCAACACGAGCTGAAGAAAATATTATCCCCTTTATCCCGGACGGAGATTTTTATTTTACGAAAGGTGTCGAAGCCTTTCAAAAGCGGAAATTTGATATTGCGATAAAATGGCTTCGGAAGGCGATCGAGGCAGAGCCTGAGAATCTGTTATACCAATGTCAGTTGTCGATTATCTACACTGAAATCGGATCATATCATTTGGCTAATCAATTATTGACGGAAGTGCTGGAAACTTCCGGCGGTCATTATACGGACTGCTATTACCTGCTTGCAAATAATTACGCCCATTTGGGACTCTTGAATGATGCAAAAAAGCATGCGGAATCATATCTTAATAAGACCCGAATGGCGATCTGCGTGAAGATGCAGAACACTTGATTGAACTCGTAACGAGCGATGATCAGGAAGAAGATGAGTGGGAATTTGAGGAAGAAGATGAATTGCTCGTTTATCAGGAAACCGTATTTTATCATATGGAACATAAAGCATGGGACAAGGCACTTCCACTGCTGGAAGAAATGACAGTATTATTTCCAGAACATGCGAATGTCCGGCATGATTATGCGTATGCCCTGTTTTTGCTGGTTATGAAAAAGATGCGGTCGATATGGAAGAGGGGTTGCTGGAAGAGTCTCCCGGTTCTTTGCACAGTCATAGTAACCTGGCTGTGTTTTATCATGGATGGAATCAGAGGAAAGAATTTGAATTGCATATCCACGCATTAAAGAATGTATATCCGGTACACGAACAGCAGAAACTGCGTATAGCAGTGACTTTCGCCCAAACTGGTTTCCATGAAGAGGCGTATGCAAGGTTTAGAGCAATCGATGAGAAGCAGGTGAAAAATCACCTTTCGTATTATAAATGGTACAGTGTTGCGGCATATAAACTTGGCAAGCCTTCAAAGGCACTTTCCATATGGGAGCAAGGCTGCAGGTGGCACCCTGTTCTTGCAGAGGAAGAAGGCCCATGGGATGCGGACTGACAGCCTTCATAATTGCATGAGCATAACATTAGACGAGAATGCAGACTTGCTATACGATGGATGTGGCTTTGAAGAATAGTGAAGAAAGGGCTGATAACATGGCCGAAGAACGTATGTATGATGTCATTATTGTGGGTGCGGGACCTGCCGGTATGACTGCAGCGGTTTATGCGTCACGCGCAAATCTGGACACATTGATGATTGAACGTGGCATTCCGGGCGGTCAGGTGGCCAATACAGAAGATGTAGAGAACTATCCTGGCTACGACCATATTTTGGGTCCGGATTTATCCAATAAAATGTTTGAACATGCGAAAAAGTTTGGTGCGGAATATGCGTATGGCGATATTAAAGAAATTGAGGACCATGGTGAATACAAAACCATTATCGCTGGAAAGAAACAATACCATACACGCGCCTTGATTATTACGACGGGCGCCCAGTATAAGAAGCTTGGCATTCCAGGTGAAGAGGAGCTGGGTGGACGCGGTGTTTCCTATTGTGCCGTTTGTGATGGTGCATTTTTCAAAGGTAAAGACCTTATCGTCGTTGGCGGCGGAGACTCAGCCGTCGAGGAAGGTATGTATTTGACGCGCTTTGCGAACAAGGTTACGATCGTTCACCGCAGAGACGAACTGCGAGCACAGAAAATTCTGCAGGACCGGGCTTTTGACAATGATAAAATTGAGTTCATTTGGAACACCGAAGCAAAAGAGATTAACGGCCCAAGTGGAAAGGTAGAAAGCGTCACGTTGTATAACAACCAGACTGGTGAAGAGTATGACCACGCAATTGACGGGGTGTTCATCTACATTGGCATGCTGCCACTGAATGAACCGTTCCTGTCATTGGGGATTACGAATGAAGAGGGGTATATCCCAACGAACGAAAACATGGAGACATCGATCCCAGGTATATTTGCTGCGGGCGACATCCGTGAGAAGTCACTTCGTCAAATTGTGACAGCTACAGGTGACGGAAGTATTGCAGCCGAAACAGCTCAAAAGTATCTGGAAGATTTAATGGAAGAAATAAAAGCTGCACAATCCTAAGCCGTTTGTGCGTTTATAAGCGGCTGGCAATATTGGAGGCGGGGACCTCCGAACGTCTCCAGCCATGCCAGTCCTGATTTTGTGGCTTTTTGTAATGTTTTATTCACCAGAAAGTAATTACTTCTTAACGATGCTGTAACACGCACGAAACAATTATTGGTTATAATGGAATTAACTAATTGACCCCCTTTTAATAATAAATTAGTTTTTCTGCAGGTGATGATGCACCTGCATTTTTTTTTTTGCTTTGTGGCGGAACTTTGTCCTTTTTGCCTTTTATAACGTCAGAAAGTACAAATTTATGGATGACTTTAAAAAAACTTCAGCACTTGCTTTAAGGCAAGGCCGGGATTAGCTTTTCTAATTGGACATGGCTTAGATGCTTGTTGGGTGGAGACCATTCATTGTATACTAGGTATAGTGTTATCGACTGTTCAGCCGAAAGAAGTGAAACAAGAATGCAGCGTGTAACGAATTGCATATTAATAAATGATGAAAAAATTTTACTGATAAAGAAACCGCGCCGGGGCTGGTACGCCATTCCCGGTGGCAAAATGGAGCAGGGTGAAACCATTAAAGAATCTGCAGTCCGCGAATTTCGGGAAGAAACCGGTCTGCACCTGCATCGTCCATCACTGGCTGGTGGATTCACATTTACGGTCTATCGCAGTGATGAGATTGTGCAGGAATGGATGATGTTCACATTTGTGTGTAGTCAAGCAGACGGACAGCTGGCAAGTTTTTGCAAAGAAGGAGAATTGGAGTGGGTATCAGTGGATGCGATTCACGATTTACCTATGGCAGAAGGGGACCGAAAGATTTTTGAACATGTCCTTTCTTCTGATGAGATGCTTTACGGGGCGTTTTCGTACACGGAGGATTATGAATTGCTGCACTTGCGTCTGGACCCCACCAGTTCATGAAGGGAAGAATGGTATGTGGAATAATGAACAAGATACAAAGCTGGTTATTATCACTGGGATGTCGGGGGCTGGAAAAACGGTAGCCGTTCAAAGCTTTGAGGACCTCGGCTATTATTGTGTCGACAATCTGCCACCTGCCCTGCTGCCGAAGTTTTTGGAGCTCATGAAAGACTCGAGGAATAATATCCGCAAAGTTGCACTTGTCATGGATTTGCGCGGAAGGGAATTTTTGATTCACTGTTCGAAGCCCTGGACGTACTGGGGGAAGAAGATTGGCTGAATGAACATATTCTCTTCCTGGATGCAAAAGATGAAGCACTAGTGAAGCGGTACAAAGAAACCAGGCGTTCCCATCCACTCGCAGCAGAAGGTTTGCCGCTGGAAGGGATTTCGAAAGAGCGCACCATTCTTGATGAATTGCGGGGCAGAGCACAGCGGATCATTGACACAACAACATTGAAGCCAAAAGAACTAAGGGAAAAAATACTGAAAACCTATATGGAAGATAAACAGGAAATTTTTTCAGTTAATATGGTGTCGTTTGGCTATAAATATGGTATACCAATTGATGCTGATCTTGTTTTTGATGTACGGTTTTTACCAAATCCGCATTATGTGCCACACATGCAGCCGCTGACCGGCTTGAATTCCGAAGTATCTTCTTATGTTTTTAAATGGTCTGACACACAAAAGTTTAACGAAAAGATACTCGACTTACTGCAGTTTATGCTTCCTCAATATAAGAAAGAAGGCAAGTCGCAGCTTGTCGTCGGGATTGGATGCACGGGCGGACAACATCGCTCGGTGGCTATCGCTGAATATTTCTCCAAACAGCTGTCACCAAACTATATTACCCACGTCAGTCACCGGGACATTGATAAAAGAAAGGGTCATTAACATGGGAAGCACAGGAAAATCAAATGTTACAGTGATTGGCGGCGGTACGGGGATGCCTGTCCTGCTGCGAGGTTTGAAGAATTTGCCGGTTGACTTGACGGCCCTTGTGACCGTTGCTGATGACGGCGGAAGTACCGGACGTCTGCGAAATGAAATGGCGATACCGGCACCTGGTGATATACGGAATGTGATTGCAGCCCTTTCTGATGCGGAACCGATGCTTTTAGATCTATTTCAGCATCGGTTTACAGAAGGGAATGGGCTCTCCGGACATTCTATGGGTAACTTGCTTCTCGCTGCAATGACATCGGTAACGGGGAAATTTTTTTACCGGTATTAAAGAAATTTCTCGTGTACTGAATGTGAAAGGAAATATTTATCCTATTTCGAACCAGAGTATGTCACTCCATGCAAGGATGGAAGATGGCACCATCGTTTCAGGTGAGTCCAATATTCCTTTGGCCAATAAAATATGCATATTTTGTTTTGCTCGGATCCGGAGC
>BBCA01000101.1 GCA_001311805.1 Lentibacillus juripiscarius JCM 12147
GTAAATTGGAAGTTCTGTAGTAGGTACTCCCATTTTACAACGAAAACGATGGTTTTTGTTTGTTTATCTATCTATTTACTATACTAGGCACTCCAAACAACCCCCCTACCCCGTCCACACTACCAGATGTGCAAAACGTAACGAGCACGGCTCCAACTGTATACTGAATAACAATCAGTGGCCATAACCATTTAATCCATTTAATCCAAGGAACCCTGGCTATCGCTAGTGATGCCATTAAAGCTCCGCCAGTCGGCGTAATCGCATTCGATATCCCGTCACCTAATTGAAAGGCAAATACAGCTGTCTGTCTGCTAACCCCTGTCAAATCCGATAACGGTGTCATAATGGGCATGGTTAAAGCAGCCTGACCACTACCTGAGGGAACAAGGAAGTTTAAAAAACTTTGTGTTACATACATCCCTATAGCTGAGAATGCTGTTGGCAGGTGACCAATTAAATTTGAAACAGAGAAGAGGATTGTATCAATCGTACGACTATCCTGCAAAACGACCAAAATACCATATGCCAAGCCAACAACCAAACCACCGACGACAAGATCTTCGCTTCCCTTCACAAAGGCCTCAGCAATTTGATTCACCCTTAACTTACCAATAATGCCAACCAATATGCCCATCAATAGAAACATAGCAGCAATTTCTTTAATATACCAATCGAAAAATGTAACACCAATTGCCAGGCCAACAATCGTAAGGGCTAAAACTCCTATTATGAAACAATGCCTTGCCGTCAATGTTTGCAGGTTCTTTTTATTGTTGACATCACCACTTCTTTGTCTATCTGCTAGATACATCATACTTTTTCCGGATGGTTTTTAATCTTTTTCGCATAAAGCGTCACATAAGTGATACCGATGGAAACGAAAATAAACCATACAATAATCCTAAATCCAAGTCCGGAAAATAATGGTACATCAGCGATTCCCTGTGCAACACCGATTGTAAATGGGTTCATAAAAGCTGCCGTGAATCCTGAGTAAGCGCCAATCAGCACCATACCTGTTCCCACGAGCGAATCGAAACCTATTTTTATGGCTAATGGCACCAATATCAATATAAACGGTATCGTTTCTTCAGACATACCAAATGTACCGCCACCTAAAGCAAATAAAAGCATTACAACCGGTATCAAAAATATTTCTTTTCCGGCCATTTTATTTGAAATGGCACCAAGCCCCGCTTCAATTGCTTTTGTTGCGTTGAGAATACCGAATGCCCCACCTACGATAAAAATAAAAAAGATGATTCCCGCACCTTCAATCATTCCCTCATGTACCGCCTGGAAAATACCGAAGAAGCCTGTCGGATTGGAATCAACCGTATGGTATGTCCCATCCACCACAACCGTTTCACCAGCATCACTCACTTCACGTTCGTACTCACCTGCCGGAATCATATATGTCAAAACAGCCATAATGACAATCAAAGCAAATAAAATGACAAAAACATGCGGGAACTCAATTTTTCTGGGCTTATTCGAACTTGAATTGGCAGGCATGGACACTTCATTCATATTAAAAACAGCTCCCTTTATATAGTCACAGAGGACGACCGGCAGACTAATTTCGTTGCTGATACTCAATTAGTTGGTTTCCACCGGTTGCGATTAAGGTGTTAATTATTTTTAGGACTCTTAAACTCTTTTTTAACCGCAGCCAACAATTCGTTATTAGTTATCACTTCATAGCCAGTCTGAGCTAATGACAAGACACCACTAGCAATCACATCATCCCCATCTTTGGTGATTGTTTTATCAGCAAACGCTTTTGTGTGAAAGGTCAGATCCGGTTCGTTCAAGCCTATATATGGATGAATAGATGGAACGACCTGACTGACATTGCCCATATCTGCAGAACCGTAAGCCTGCTTAGACGGCTCGATTGGGTGCTTGCTATATTGTTTTAAATGTTTCGTGAATGTATCAGATAATGTTTGATTCGTAATCATGTTGTCGTAACTCAGTTCATAATTAGATATGTCAACCGAAGCACCCGTCATCGTTGCAGCACCGTGAGCAATCTGTTTTACCTTTTCAACAACTTCATTTAATTTTTCTCTACTCTGTGACCGGACATAAAACTGTGCAACTGCTTTTTCAGGTACAATGTTCGCTGCTTTTCCTCCCTCAGAAATGACACCATGAATACGAATATCATCCGGCAAATGTTCGCGAAGCGCGTTAATACCATTAAACAATTGAATAACCCCATCCAATGCATTAATTCCCTCTTCAGGTGATGCAGCCGCATGAGATGTCTTTCCCGTAAAGTCAAATTGAATAGCATCCATTGCAAGTGTTGCACCGCTTTCTTCTGAAACATCTGATGGATGCACCATCATTGCTACATCAGCATCATCAAATATGCCTTGTTCACTCATCGGCACTTTGGCACCATTTGTTTCCTCAGCAGGTGTACCAAACACAATCACCTTCCCGCCAATTTCCCGAAGCTCTTTGCTAAGCACAACACCAGCACCCGTACTCATCATGGCAATCAAGTTATGTCCGCAGCCATGCCCAATCCCTGGTAAAGCATCATACTCCGCTAGATAGGCAACAGTTGGACCTGGTTTATGACTATTAAATTCAGCCTTAAAAGCCGTTGGGCGATCAACAATACCTGTTTCCACCTCAAAGTCATGAGAGCGCAGGTAATCGGTTATTAATTTCATAGATTGATATTCTTCATCACCAAGCTCCGGGTTCTCATATAGTTGCGTCCTCATCTGAAAAAGGTCTTTTTTAACATTATCAAAAGTATTAACAAGCGACACGAACATTCCCCCAATTCCGAAAATTATTATTCTGAATTATAACATGAGTCTATCATTTAGTCTATAAGGATGAAGAGACAATACAGTTGGAAGTATAGCTCCCCTTTGGAATAGACAACAAAGCAAGTCTATTCTTTCACTAACCTGCATATTGTTTTATCAAGGTGACGTCTGTATTTACTCATTACATTGTCCGAAACAAGAGTCAAAATTACTGGCGCTACCTTATCCTGCCGCTTATTGGTTTTACCATTATTGCCTATGTGTGGATCAACTTGGCACCACAAGCCAAAACCCTCGGGCTTACTTGGCTGGCGGCTGGGATAATCATTGCGATTTACTTTGCAGTGACGAAAAAGACGCGTCCATCGATATGGATTAACCTAAAGTTCAAGGCTGCCGCACCGATGCCTAAATTATGTTAAAATTATGTAAAGAGTACAAGGAGTGAGTTAAATGCCAATCCATCACCATCATCATCCCTATATGACCATTCATGATTTCAAATCGCACAGTCACTATGGATGGGATCATTCATTGAAACCAATTGCGGAAGTCGAATCCGGTCAAAAGGTTACCTATGAAATTACTGAATCCTCAGGTGGACAGTTTGCCAGACGTTCTACCGCAAAGGATGTCAAGAATCTGGATTTCAGCAAGATCAATCCCGTAGCTGGCCCTGTTTATGTAAAAATGCGGAACCGGGGGATACGTTGGAAGTCGAAATGTTAAATTTCCGCCAGCTTGATTGGGGCTGGACCGCTATTATACCCGGTTTCGGGCTGCTTGCCGATGAATTTAAGGAACCAGCTATTAAAACATTTGATTTAACTAAACAGCACAAAACGGAATTTCTTGATGGCATCGACTTATTCATCAAGCCATTCCCTGGAACAGTGGGCGTCGCCTTGCCTGAACCAGGTAACTTCAGTGTCGTTCCTCCAAGGAAAAATGGCGGCAACATGGATATACGTCATTTGACACGCGGAACCAAACTTTATCTTCCTGTGTGGGTAAAAGGTGCCTTATTCTCGATTGGGGATACACATGCAGCACAGGGTGATGGCGAAGTGTGTGGCACGGCTGTCGAAGCATCAATGGAAGCAACCATCCGCTTCAAATTGCATAAAGGAAAATCCATAGAAGAGCCGCGTTATGAGATTCCTGGACCACCAACACCAGAAGCGGATAGCAGAGGCTATTACGTCACAACTGGACATGGTGAGGACCTAGTTGAAGCCTCTCGAAACGCCATCCGCTACATGATTGAGCATCTGGTGGACACCTATCGAATGACGGATGAGGAGGCCTATATGCTATGCAGCGTCGCCGTCGACTTGCGCATCAGTGAAATTGTCGATATGCCAAACTGGCTAGTATCAGCATTTCTGCCGAATTCAATTTTAGATGATGCTGGGGGCTGATTGATGATTGATTGGAATTTCGGCACCACTGACCACGGTTTCAAAGACTAAGAGATGAACCATTTGCCACAAAAATGGGAAAGGGACTCTAAATTGGCCCCCTTTCATGACTAGGAAGGCATAATAGCAACAGGCCAGGATAAGCTTCTCCTGGCCTGTTTACTGAAATTACTCTATAAGTGCGTGTTCAAAAAGGAGGATAAAAAGGATCGAGAAGTTCGAGGCGGCGCAGCTTTGAGTAGCGGAATGTATGGAATTTAATACATGAGCAACAGAAAAGCAAGCCAACGAAGAAATTCGAAGTATCATTTATACCGGACTTTTTGAACAACCCCTATAAAGACAAGGAACCGCCTGCCTGCTGTTGTAATAAAGCTTGATCAAGGGACAAAACTTTCCATCACTCAAACAGAACTGACAGGTCTCAGTTATCCTTTATCTTTTAAAAACGATATTTTTTTGAACTAAATCGAGAATACCTTTAT
>BBCA01000102.1 GCA_001311805.1 Lentibacillus juripiscarius JCM 12147
AGCTTAAAAAAATTGAATGAACACGAAATTCTCTTGTACCTGCGTCAATTGGAATATTAAATTATGCCTCTCACGTCAATAGCCTGCTGCAGAAGTCATCACATCCTGTGGAAGTCCGCTATCCAGGAGTTTATTAATCCATTAAGGGGCATAAGGAGGGTAGCCTTAAGAAAGGCTACCCTGCTTTAGTGTGTTTCTTGGATTTATCCAAAGACAACTGTTGTGTTGCCACTATACCAATGCCGATGATCCGGGTAGCCCGATGTATAACCTTCAAAGTAATGCGTATGCCCACCACCTAACATTGGGATAGCCATACTGGTTTTCCCGCAAATTACATGGCGGTGTCCATCAACATAAAGCGTCCACGTGTCATATTCATGAAAATGCTGCATTCCATTAGGGGCCGGTTCCGTTATTCCTACAAATCTATGATGGTGACCTTCCGCCGTTGTTGTAATCCCAATAATTGATGTACATGGGTCTGGTTATGCCAGTCAGGATCATTATCATTCAGTAAAGGAGATAATTGTATTGGCTGGGTCATGTATCCAGCTACAGGGTACCTCATTATTTCCCCTCCTTCTCCAATAATCTTCATTGACCTATCCTATGCATTCAGCTAGTCATATGACCCAGGGGCGGTTACGAAGAAAGTTTTGGTGCTTGTCAGTAGAATATGGGACAGCCACAAACGCATATTTTGTTAGAAGTGACGTAAATAAAACCCTACGCAACTAACGATTGGAGGGGAATAGATGCATTTAACAGAGCGGGAACATGAACAACTGCTCATAGTGGTTGCAGCCTGGCTTGCAAAAGAAAGACTGACAAAGGGGTTAAGACTAAGTTATCCCGAGGCTGTTGCACTGATTACGTTTGAAGTGATGGAGAAAGCCAGAATGGGGGAAATGACAGTTTCCGATTTACAGGAATACGGAAAAACGATTTTAACAGAGGACGATTTGATGGAAGGTGTTTCTGCAATGATGAGTAAAATTAATGCACATGCTACCTTTCCCGATGGAACAAAATTAATTGTTATTTATGACCCAATTAAACCGCCAAAAACCTGAATTAGGGGAACATTATGATCCAATTGGTGATTAGTCGGTTGAAGAAGGACATCGGAGGAGGTAAAACATGAAGCCGGGCGAATTTTGCTTGATGATCATCCGATTTTAATTAATCAGGGAAGGAACACCAGAAAGATTACAGTTGTTAACTATGGTGACAGGCCAATTTTGTCGGTTCCCATTATCATTTCTATGAGGTCAATCCGAACCTTTATTTTGAAAGAGAACCGACGAAAGGTATGCACCTGAACATTCCAGCAGGTCAATTCATTCAGTTTGAGCCAGGTGAAGAAAAAACAATTGAGCTGGTTGAAATTTGGCGGAAGGAAACTGGCTTTCGGTTTAGGGGATATGTAAATGGACCGGTCGACAATTTGTTTCCAACACAAGTTAGTAATAATTACATATCCAGGAAAGATTACGTTAAGACGTATGGTCCAACGAAAGGGGATAAAATCCGTTTAGCTGATACAGATCTTTTCGTTGAGGTGGAAAAAGATCTGCTTGTCTACGGGGATGAAATGGTGTATGGATGGCTAAAAACGATTCGCAGTGGAATGGGGATGTCTGCACGTGCGACAAGAGAAGAGGTACTCGATCTTGTTATTACAAATGCGATTGTTTTTGATTATTGGGGAATCGTAAAAGCAGATATCGGGATAAAGGACGGAAAAATTCACGGGATTGGTAAATCAGGGAATCCTGATTATATGGATGGTGTTGACCCTCATTTAATCGTAGGGGCCTCAACTGATGTAATTGACGCCAGCGGGATGATAGTTACAGCTGGTGGCGTTGACCCGCACGTTCATGACATTTATCCCGAAGTTGTAACGACGGCACTTCAATCAGGTGTTACAACGCTGCTTGGAGGGGGAACAGGGCCTTCAACTGGTTCGAAGGGTACGAATATTACCCCTGGCGCATGGAATATGCACCGAATGCTTGAGGCTGCTGAAGACTTTCCAATGAATTTTGGTTTTTGGGCAAGGGGCAATGCCTCACTTCCCGAACCACTTGAAGAACAATTGCTGGAGGGCGCTGCCGGGTTTAAAATTCATGAAGATTGGGCGGCAACACCAGCGGTTATTGACTCCTGCCTGGAAGTTGCTGATCGATATGATGTTCAAGTTTGTTTGCATTCGGATTCCAGTAATGAATCCGGTACGGTGGAGACGACTTCCCTTAAAGCAATTAATGGAAGATCTATTCATACGTATCACGTGGAAGGGGCCGGTGGTGGACACGAGCCGGACATGATGAAAGTGACAAGAGAGGGCTCTATACTGCCATCTTCAACGACACCAACTCGTCCCTTTACAATCAACTCAGCGGATGCGAACATGTCGATGCTGTTCCAAGTCCACGGGATAAAACGGAGTGATCCGGTTGGTGTTGCAATGGCAAAGAAAAGAATCCGTCCTGAAACGATGGCTGCTGAAGGAATTTTGCAGGATATGGGTGTCATTAGCATGATGAGTTCCGATTCTATGGCAATGGGGCATCTGGGTGAAACAATCATCAGAACCTGGCAGACAGCGCATGCTATGAAAAGGTTACGGGGTCCTTTACAAGAAGAAAAGGGCAACAATGACAATTTCCGGGCAAAACGGTATATTAGTAAGTATACGATAAATCCGGCAATAACCCATGGGATATCTGAGGCAGTAGGCTCGATTGACGTTGGCAAAATGGCGGACCTGGTCATGTGGAAACCTGAATTTTTCGGGATTAAACCGGAACAAATTATAAAAGGCGGCTTTATTGTTCATGCCCCGATAGGTGAGCCGAATGGAGCAACGTCAGCTGATGAACCAGTAGTATACCGTGAAACATGGGGTGCTTTCGGAAAAACACCGGAAAAATCGCATTTACGTTTATGTCCAAGGCTGCTAAGGAAAGTGGTGTCCCCGAAAAGCTGGGGCTCAAGAAGAAAATTTACGCCGTACACAATACAAGGACTATTGGAAAAAAAGACATGATATTAAACGATAATAGTCCTGTTATCACCATCGACCCTGATACGCATCAGGTTTATGTTAATGGTGAGTTATTGGAGAACCCACCTAAAGAAAATGTACCAATGAGTCAAAAGTATTTCCTTTTTTAGGGACATATCCAACATTCCCTTGTTTAGAACTAGATTGCTTAACAAGATGTGGTATATGAATATAGTTTATTTAATAAACTGAATTGTTGGTTAACGGAGCGTGCGAAATGAATAAATATCAAGAGCGTACTGTTTACATTTCAAGCGTAGTTCTCGTTTTCTTCTTAGCATTATCTTTATTTACAAATGAATGGGGATTCTTTTTATTAAGTTTACCGCCAGTTTTTTATAAATGTAATGTTTGCGTTTCTAGCTAAGAAAAACAAGTATATACAAAGATTCAATCAAAGACATTCCGACAGAGAAGGTAAAACCACAGTAAATCAACAAGTGTAACTCTTAGAATGAACATTTACATTAAGCCTCAATCGGGCGCATACCCGGTGTAAGGGAGCGCCCTTTCCTTCTACATTAAAACGGCTCAAAATCTTAACAGAGCCGTTTTCGCCTCGTATTGAATGTTATGCAAAACCCAACTTTTCTTTGGCGCGGTCGCTCATTTTAATCGGGGTCCACGCCGGTTCCCACTGATGATAAAGCATGTAAACAGAATGACGCTTGTTTTTTCATTAATCATTTCTTTTAAGGTCGGTACTTTTTCTTGACCAATTCTGTTTGAATATTTGTGCGTCCACCATAAGAACGGGACAATTTTATATAAATAGCCGAGAATGTTGAATATAATCCAGCCCATGACATATAGAAAGATGAGCCAGCTCCAGATGGTGACTTCCTGTATGCCGAAAACACTAAATGCAAAGGCGAGCACATGGACTCCCAATCCATTAATAATGGCAACCAGCGAGAATGAACGGGGTGAGCCGTAGATGGGCTCTCGAGACCTTTTTAGCGACCTTCGGGTTGACTTTTGGTCTCGAGATGAGCTCTCGAGACCTTTTCAGCGACTTACGAGGCGACTTTTGGCCTCGAGAAGGGCTCTCGAGACCTTTTTAGCGATTTTCGGGGCGACTTTTGGTCTCGAGGAGGGCTCCCGAGACCTTTTTAGTGACTTTCGAGGCGACTTTGGCCTCGAGAAGAGCTCTCGAGACCTTTTCAGCGACTTATGGGGTGGCTTTT
>BBCA01000103.1 GCA_001311805.1 Lentibacillus juripiscarius JCM 12147
CGAAAGCAGTCAAAAAGGTTTCGAGAGCCCGTCTCGAGGCCAAAAGTCGCATCGAAAGCAGCCGAAAAGGGTCTCGAGAGCCCATCTCAAGGCCAAAAATCACCTCCAAAGCAGCCGAAAGGGTCTTGAGAACCCATCTCGAGGCCAAAAATCACCTATATCCAGGCGCTATAAACGACCTTCAGCTTCCAATGCAAAAATCGCTTTATTCATAATAAGCCCATCGGTTTGTCCCTTTCTTTGTATAGTTATCATCTAATATTTTCCTTATCCTTTTTGGTATTTCACTACTTGGCACCATTCCTGAATACTGCGTGTCGTAATCTTATGTTCCGGAAACAGTAGCTTAAATTCCTCAACTGCCCGCACGACAGCCATTTCAACGATTTCTTCATGCTCACATTCTTTACAAACAAGTTTTCTCCCTTCAACCGCAGTGGAAA
This sequence comes from Lentibacillus juripiscarius JCM 12147, assembly GCA_001311805.1. The sequence goes on from BBCA01000103.1 coordinate 444, forward strand.
AGGATTTGCATGCTAAGCAAGTAATTCCTTTTCGCACGTCCCCATACGTATAGGATGGCAGCTGCTTATAAGGCGAATCCTCTATATGAAGAGAGATCAACTTGTCTGCTATCCACTTGTGTTTTTCATTTAAATGGGAAGGCGTTGAATTTAATTTATTCAGGTAGTTTTTGATCTGGGTTGGTAAAATCATTGGCTTATCAAGAGGTGCCTGGTATAACGTAAATTCCGGATTGATAAAAACCAAAGAGGCGTCAATTGGAAGATTAATTTTGTCTTTGAGGAGTAGCTGTCGCAGTAATGATTCGCTTCTGCTTAACTGGTGCAGAGGATTTGTAATTTCATATTGAGGCAACTTAATAAATTTATCTGCTTCGTAATTATAATCCTCTTCAAAATTCTTCACTTCAAACAAATGAATTTTCCTGGATGAGATGAGCAGCGAATCAATTTGAAAGAGCGTGTTATTAACTTTCAGCAGCAGGTCATTTAATATGAAACAGTCCCACGTAAGCTTTTCAGTTAATGAATCAAATTGGACCTCACCTTCATAGCCCTTGGTCAAGTTTATGAGATGCTGCTTATCCTTTGAAGATAAAGTCATTCGCGTATCCAGGGAGCTTAGTTGTTGCAGTTCTACAGGTTTCGTGCGTGTTTTGTATGGCAATGGCATGTCCCACATCCTTTCTTTATTAATATCTATCATACTAAATGTTTGCAACTTTATATAGTAATTTATTAAATTAATTGAAAAATAAAAAAGGAAATGGAAGATAAATGTCGAATCATTAAGAGAGTGGCAGTCAAGCCCGCGCCTTTGCCCAAAACTACTCGGAAGGAAGGATGTTATGAAGAATGCAGATAGAACAACTGAAAAGGTGGTACCATTTGCACAGTCAACGTTCAGTGCAAAAGCATTTCGGCATGATTACCCGGTTTCAGATGATGTAAAGGAGGAATTGCTCCTCGAAGTCTACAAGGATTTCACGCATTTTTTGTTAAAACGTTACTTTGCTGTGTACCAGGAGATGCTAAGTGAATTTATCGACGATCACCAACCGCGGAAGGAAAAACGGCAAGCACTGGAGCATAATCTATTTTGGTGGAAATTAATGTATGATTCGGCAGGAGCAGACGTTACTTTCACAGAAGACTACATCGCCGAAAACGATCAGCAATTGCACAATAAGCCGCTTATCACATCCTGGCTACTGGAATGGGATAAGGCAATACCGAAGTTTTTACTACGTCGGCTATAAATATAATGATCGTGTCCTTGTCGTTGTTGACATGCTGACAAATGAAACACTGGATGTCATTGTATATGCCCCAGACGCTGTACCGCCAAAAGGTGAAATTGTCATGGGTACACTGATCCCAGTTGGTGATGCACTATATTTTCCAATCATTGATTTCTACCATTTTGATATGGAAGCCAGTAAAGATTTGGCACCCCCCATTATCCACAACTATGAAAAGCATTCGAATACCTCCAAGTATGAAGCATTTATCCACGTATTATCTGTGGCACTGCAAATAGAGCGTATCATCTTCCAGGAAAATCAGCAGAAAACACCTCTTGAATAATTTAACCGTCAGCGCATCCCCAGCCTCAGCAATTTCCTAGTTGGATATGATGTGATTTTTTCCACGCGATCAAGCGTTCTACCATTGGAATATAAGTAAGCAGTAAATTTCTCATCTCCCTATTTACCCAACCAAACATCATTAATCGTACAGATGATCTTGCATTTTAATGCAAATAAACCCGTATCACTATAATAGTGGTACGGGTTTTTATCTAACACAAGCTTCACATCCCACCCAATCTTTTCTTGCTGATATCGTCTAAGCGGTAATCGGTGTGTGACTTGCTGCCCTTGCAAGTCCGTACACCGGCATATTTCCATAAATTGCTTCATAATTGCCTTTTGGCACAACGTATGTCTCGTGGTAAATCCCGACCGCATAGGTATTCCCAATGCAGCTCCCTGATCATCCCTGGCATCGCTTGTTTATAGTTTTTGCAAACGATTTTTGCTATGCTGAAGATAAGAATGCAAAGCAAAGGACGGGGCAGCGGATGAAAAATTGATATCGTGGCAGTCGGAAAACTGAAGGAGAAATATTTGAAGCAGGGCATTGAAGAGTACTTGAAGCGGCTCAGCCCGTACGCGAAAGTTCAAATCACTGAAGTTGCTGACGAAAAATTACCGGAAAATATGAGCGACGCGGACGTGCGTGCCGTGCAACAGAAAGAGGGCGAACGCATCTTAGCCAAAATTGCCAGCGATGCATACGTCATCACGCTGGAGATCAACGGGAAAATGCTGACCTCCGAGAAATTCGCCGCCAAACTGGACGAGCTCGCCACCTATGGCAAAAGCAAAATTACCTTTGTCATCGGCGGTTCCGTCGGTATCAGTGAAGACGTGCAAAAGCGAAGTGACCTTGCCCTATCCTTCTCGAAAATAACCTTTCCCCATCAAATGATGCGAATGATCCTGCTGGAGCAAGTGTATCGGGCTTTTCGGATAATGCGGGGGGAACCGTATCATAAGTGAGGTTAAAATCATGGGGGACAGGAACCCTGGTCCCCCACTGGATTTAAGCCTCAAATTCCTTAATTTTTGCATCCGGATTTAACACTTTTTCTGCCTTAAAGGCTGCTAACGGTTCCTCATTTTTGATTTTGTTGACCCAATCATGGTTAGCCAGGGCGCCTTTACCAAGGGTAATCACATCGCCCTTCCCTTTCTCAATCATACTTCTCGCTTTTTCAGGGTCTTCTAAATGTCCATTAACTATTACAGGAATACCGCCGTATTTTTTCGCTAGAGCTGCAAGTGATGTTTCACTTGTGTCGAATGCGGGCGCCCATGCTTTATACTCCGTCACATGGATATAGTCAAGACCAGTTTGACCTAATTGACCAAAGATGACTTCAGCATCCCGTTCTTTTCCTGCCCACTTATGTGTGTAATCATTTGGTTTCGCTTGTGAAATTCTGATACCAATGGTAAAGTTCTGCCCAACTGCTTCTCGAATTGCTTTAGACACTTCCTCCATTAAATGAACCCGGCTTTTCGTTGAACCACCATATTTATCCGTACGTTGATTTGTATAATCAGTTAGGAACTCGTCAAGAAAATAGCCATTGGCACCATGAATTTCAACCCCATCAAAGCCTGCTGATTGGGCACGTTTAGCAGCATCAACAAACCCGGTTACGACTTCTGAGATTTCTTCTATTGTCGCTTCCCTTGGAGTTGGAAACAAACCCTCGCCTCCATACATTCTTAATTGTTCTCCTTTTGGCTGAATAGCAGATGGGGCCATTGTTTCTTGAGTAAAACGATTTCCTTGTGAAAGGGCCCCTGCATGCTGTAATTGCATAAAGATTTTCGCTCCTGCTTGATGAACAGCGTCGACAACTTTCTTCCATGCTTGAGCCTGTTCCTTATAAGCGATACCTGGTTGATTAAAATAGGCTTGGCTATATTTATCATCAATATAAGTTCCTTCCGTAATGATTAGCCCGAATCCACTCTGGGCAAAAGAAGTATAGTACGATACCATCTGGTCGGTCGCTAACCCTTCAGGTGATGCACTAACACGCGTCATTGGCGCAACACCAATCCGATTATCTAATGTTGTATTGCCTAATGGAACAGTCTCAAATAATGATTTTATGTCTCGCATTGTCAAAACTCCTTCTTTTATATAGGCTCAAAGCTTATTTTATTGCAGTCGAATGAGTGAAATGGGCTCTCGAGTCCTTTTCGACT
>BBCA01000104.1 GCA_001311805.1 Lentibacillus juripiscarius JCM 12147
CGCTGCTCTCGCTCAATCTAAACCACCGCATCAGCCGCTCACGCAAGCCGAAGCAGCCTCAACTCGGCCGCCAACACGCGCCTCCCGCAAGAGCCACACCCACCGCACCCAACCAAAAAGCTTCCTGCCTGAGCAGGAAGCTTCCTTTAATGTTTTTGTTCCGGCGTGTGAATTTTGCAGTTAGGTCGTCGAATAAGGTGTAGACGACTGGTATCAGGAGCAGGGTGAATATGCTTGATACGGTCAGGCCGAATATGATCGTTACGGCCAGTGGCTGCTGCATTTCGGCGCCTTCGCCCAGTGCGAGTCCGAGCGGCACCATGGCCAGAATGGTCGTTAGTGTCGTCATCAGGATTGGGCGCAGTCGGCTTGGTCCGGCTTCGAGAATGGCTTCGTACCGGTCCACGCCTTTTTCGCCGGATGATATTGATATAGTCGACGAGCACAATTGAGTTGTTGACGACGATTCCGGCGAGCATGATGACGCCGATGAATGCCGGGATGCTGAGTGGCAGGCCGGTTATGAACAGGCCGCCAAGAACGCCGACGACGGTTGCTGGCAGTGAAAACATGATAACGAATGGGAACAGGAAGTTTTCAAACTGCACCGCCATGACGGCATAAACCAGAAAGATGGAAAAGACGAGTGCGATTGCCAGGTCAGAGAATGATTTGGCCATATCCTCCGCTTGACCGCCCACTTTATAGCTGTATCCTTCTGGCAGGCTCATCTGGTCCAATTTTTCCTTCACGTCGTTGGTGACACTGCCGAGATCGCGGTCGCCAAGTTCACCGCTGACGTTTACTTGCGGCTCCTGGTTTTCGCGCTGCAGTGATACAGGCCCCTGTACTTCTTTAAAATCAGCTAATGAAGCCAGTGGGACGGTCGCGCCGCTTGGAGAGTTAATTTTCATATCTTCCAGGTCGCTGATGGTGCTTCGTTCCTCTTCCGGAAACATCAATGTGACATCCATTTCATCGCCGTCTTCTCTATACTGTGAAGCGACTTGGCCGGTAAAGTGCAGCCGGACTTGGCCCATAATCTGCTGTTCGGTCAATCCGTATTGGGCCGCTTTTTCTGCATCAATCTGGATGCGCATTTGCGGAACGCCGGCTTCAGCGGATGAAGTTGCGTTATGCACGCCGTCGACCTCGGAAATGGTGTTGACCACTTCACCTGCCAGCTGCCGGAGCACTCATGTTCCGGACCATTCAGGCTAATTTGGATAGGATTCCCCATTCCAGATGCACTGTCAGTAGCGGATACCGAAATTTCTGCGCCAGCCACTGTTTGCAAGTCGTCACTCATGTCCTGAACGATATCACCGGTCGACCGGTCCCGCTCGGATGACGGAACGAGCTGCATCATGTATGTTGCTGATCCGCCGGTTGCGCCCATCGCCATGGCACCGCCACCACCGACATTCAGGTAGCTCGTTTCCATGACATCATCGTATTTTTCCAGCTTTTATCGACTTTCTCCGTTACGGCTTCGGTATGTTCGAACGAGCTGCCTGGCTGTGTTTCCACACTCACCTGGAGTTCGCCCTGGTCGGACGATGGCATGAAGGATGCCCCGATCATCGGAATCAGCGCGAGACTGCCTGCGATGATGGCAATCGTTCCAAATACCGTTGTTTTCCGGTGGCCGAGAACCCAGCGTAGCACGGCCCGGTAGCCATTGTTCACTTTATCCAGAAAGCGGTTGAACCAGTAGCGCCGCCCACTGTCTTCGGTTGCTTTCGCCAGCAGTTTGGACGACAGCATCGGTACTAGCGTTACGGCCGCAATCAATGACGCAATCAGGGAAAATGACACGGCCAGCGCCAATGGAGCGAACATGTCGGACGCAATCCCCTCGACAAAGACCATTGGCAGAAAGACGACCAATGTAGTTGTCGTGGAGGCGATGACTGCCGGCGCTAGTTCGGATGCACCTTTAATGGCAGAATCAACAAGCGAATAGCCGCGCTGCCGGTACGTGAATATGTGCTCGAGTATGACAATCGAGCTGTCGACCATCATTCCGAGGCCGAGCGCAAGCCCACCAAGTGTCAGGACATTCAATGTTTCCCCGGTAAAGTACATCAGGGTAAATGTCGAGATGATGGCGATTGGAATCGACAGACCGATAACAATCGTTGCTCGAACGCTTTTCAGAAACAATAGCAGAACGAAAAACGAAATAAGGCCACCGATCAGGATATTTTGTACAACGGAATTGATCGACATCTTCACATATTCCGATGTATCAATAATGACATTCGTCTGAAAACCTGATGGCAGGTCACTTTCGATTTCATCCATGCTGTTGTTGATGTTGTTCGCGACTTCGACCGTGTTGGCGTCGGTCTTTTTCATGATTGACAAAACAACGCCTTCTTCACCGTTGACGAGCGTTTTTGCCGGATGATTCCTTGTACGTGTCGCTTACGTCGCAAGGTCGCTCACATGGACTGTTCCTTGCCGTTCGGTTTGAACAATCGTTTGTTTAATATCGTCCACCGATTCAAATTCCCCGGTCACCCGGAGCTGCAGATCTTTATTCCCTTTTTCCACCACACCGACCGATGCCGATTGGTTGGCATTGTTGAGCGCCTGAGTGATGCCCTGGGCTGTCACACCGTATTGCTGCAGCTTCGATTCGTCAAGGACAACCTGGATTTCCCGGTCTTTGGCACCTTCCACGGTTACCGATGCGACACCACTCTGCCGCTCGAAAAACGGCACAATCTGGTCATTGGCAACCTCTGTCAGTTTGGAAGCCTTATCCCCTGTCAAACCGACCGACATAATTGGCATCTGCTCCGGATTGAACCGCAGTATGCTTGGGTTGGCAGCCCCATCCGGCAAAAGTCCTTTAATCTGATCGACACTTTCCCGTACGTTCAGGAGCGCCTGATCAAGGTCGGTCCCGCTGCTGAACATCATCATCACAAGCGAAGATCCTGCCTGGGATTGGGACTGGACCGTCTCGATCCCTTCCACCGAGCTGACTGATGATTCAATCGGCTCGCTGATTAATTTTTCCACTTCTTCCGGGGCGGCATCTTCATAGGAAGTAGCCACTACTGCTACCGGCAAATCAACTTTCGGCAGCAAATCAACATTTAAATTACGCACAGAAACAACGCCCAGCGCGATAATCGCGAGCACGATCATCACGACACCGACGGGGCGCTTGACGGATGTTTTGACAAGCTTCAAGAGTTATCCCCCTCTTCGGACACCTCGACGGTCATGCCATCGGACAATGTGAGGAGCCCGTTCACAACGACCTGGTCTCCTTTTTGAACATCACCTTTTACTGCCGTCTCATCAGATTGCGTTTCCTTGATGGTGACGTTTGTTTTTACTGCTTTTTCATCTTTTACCACGTAAACAAACGTTTCACCGCTTTCGGTCACTACCGCTTCGGTCGGCACAATAATAGCGTCGTTCACGCGTTTTTCCGGCACGTTCATTACAGCCGTCATTCCGGTTAAAATTTTGCCTTCATCCTGAGCAATTTCTGCTTCCACCGGATACAGGCCAGTGTCATCCGGCATCGTACCCAGGGATGTCAGCTCCGCATCATAATCCTTATCATTGATCGTGACGGTATAGATCTCCTCTGTTTCCAATAGGCCACGTGTACTGTCTGTTACGGATGCGGTCATCAGCATCGGGTCAAAGTCGGCAATCACCATAAGCGGGTCAGACCCAGAAGCCATTGACCCCTCTTCAGCATTCAATTGGGCGATTTCCCCCGCCGTGGATGCATAGATCGTCTGATTGCCTGCCGACGTTGAATAGTAGCAAGGTGGTCATCTTCTTCCACCGTATCACCATTGGCCACGTTCAGCTCGGTAATTTCGCCAGGGTTTTGCACCATTACCGGTGTCGTCCCGCTTGGCTGCATGCGGCCGTACAGTGATTTTTCCACCACCATATCATCTTTCGCCGCCTTAGCCGTTTCAACTGGGACGACCTGTTCTTCCTTTCCATCGTTGGATTCTCCATTGTTTTCGCTGCATGCAGCAATCACACTGGTCAAAACCAGCATCGCTGCAATCAAAAGCAATTTTCGCATGACTCAGACTCCTCTTCTTTGGTTTTATTATTCCGAGTGAATTTCATAATTCAATATC
>BBCA01000105.1 GCA_001311805.1 Lentibacillus juripiscarius JCM 12147
CAACAGGACGTTTGCAAACTTAGCCGACCGGTCCTTTTATCCTCTTTTTGAACACGCCATTAAAAAGGAGATGCACAAGCATGTTCAAAAATCAACGTGGTTTCACACTAATCGAAATGTACATGGGATAGAATAAATATTAAAGGCTGACAGGGTTCTTTATTTATGGTGGCAGTGTGTACTTTTACACTGCCAAATTATGTACTTTTGTTTTAACACTACACAGTTAATCTTTGACAAAATCACGTACAAGGCTGTCCATTTGATTCATAAAGCCATCATTCGTTATACTTTGAGACATGGTAGGGTTTCTCCTCTCTTTGTTTTTTTGTCTAATTCTGAGGACACCCTACCACTTTTTGTCTCAAAGAGTTTACACAAACTATTTTACGTCATCAATTCATATTAAATTTAGTCTGATTTTTAGATTGCTTAAACAAGAAGGGAATATAATAATTCTTGATTGGCAAAAAGTAGAATCAAGTATGGGGGCTCCTTTTCACGTAAGGATTCCATCGGAAAAATTGAATATGAAGCTTGTTGCTGAAGGTTTCAGACAGAAGTAATAGTCTTAATCAAGATGTGTATGCAATATTATTTAGCAACTAAACTACAAAAGAGGGGCAATCTTCAATGAAACAATCCGCAACAATCTATACATCAACCTTATGCCCGGTATGTGGAATGGTTAAGAGTTTCCTGGATTCTTTTGAAATACCCTATAAAGAAGTAAATGTGGATATGAATCCCATTGCAATGCTTAAACTAATTGGCAAAACGAAAAAATTATCTGTTCCACAAATTAATATAAATGGGAAATGGATTTCTGGGTTTAATCCAGAAAAAAAATGCTGCAATCATTAAATGACCTATGAAAGAACAAACAAAAGGCTGATCCTTAATCAGATCAGCCTTTTTGACAGTGAAAGGAAGTAGTTGACACCGTCTGTTACTTCATGAATGACAAATACATTTAGAACACGGGTTACCGAATGATCAGCGAGAAATCAAGCACAATCAGACAAGGATGATACGTCAAAAATACCTTCTTGGCCTCTTCCCCATCTGCAGCTTCAATAACATCATACCCCGCTTTTTCTAGGTAAATGTTGATTAGTTCAGGAGTCATTTTATCATCTTCAACTACTAGAATGGTTTGTTTCTCCATGACCACCTTAAGTTAATTGTACTATATTACAATAAAATTGGTTCTTCACGAATTACCTCTATATCATCCTAATTCAGATAACCATGTGCCCTCCACCAGATTAAGCAAGAAACCTGAAATACGCGGCATCAGCCCGAAAAATAACACTAGACCCATAATAATCATAATCACTGCTCCAACTTTCATAATAACCTGGCTGTGTCTGACAATCCATTTGTTGAACCGAGGAAAAAACGTCAACAAAAGAAACGGTAATGAAAAACCAATCACATACATGACTGTGTAAAACACACCTTGACCGGGATTACTTGCAGCCAGAAGCAGAATTGATCCGAAAATCGGTCCTATGCACGGCGTCCATCCTGCCGCAAAGCCAAGCCCAATTAAAAATGTCCCGGCATACCCCGCTGGCCTTTTGGAGAATTGATACCGTTTTTCCTTCATCATTGATGGAATGGTAATCCAACCGGCAACAAATAACCCCATCACAATAATAAGTATTCCGGCAATACGCTGAATAAGCAGTCCGGATTCTCCAATGAGCAAATCCTGTGCCCACTTACCTAGAAATGAGGCACTGGCGCCTAAACTGATAAATACCAATGAAACCGCCAATAGAAAGATGAGCGAATGACTTAACAGCTGTTTGCGTATTTTTGTATTCTGATCTCCCTGCAATTCTTTCACACTGATACCGGTGATGTGCGACATATAAGCCGGAAAAATCGGCAGCACGCACGGTGACAGGAAGGATAAGGCACCTGCACCCATCGCCAAAACATTCCAAGAACTAACATTGTATCTGCTTCAATTCCACCCACTACTATCTCCTCCTTCTTTTACAATATAGAATATATGAAAAACCAATGACGAAAAAAAAAGACCCAAAACCATGGTGTGATCATATAGCCAAATACAGTCACAAAGGCTGAATTAACAATAATAATAGAACTCCAAGAGACCAAACAGTTAATATAACAAGGATTGACGTACCTGATGCAAACGTTTTTGCATAAAAATAAATATTAACAAGAGTACAGTCAGCAGAATCAGATACCCGAAAGCAAATGATTATCGTTCCATATGTATTGGATAAATTCATATGTAAAAGATGCTGTCAATAATACGAGCAGGAAAGATTCCAGGAACACAAGCGTATCCAGTTTCCACTTGGATGACTTATAAAAAACAACACGACACTGAAAAGTACAGCCAAATAGAATGAATCCGAATCACTGGGATAAGCCAGTATGGTCAGCGGATCCTCTATAAAACAGGAAAATTCAATATGATTTTTCCTACCCAGACAAAGATGACCAGGTTAATGAGTTGTGAAATCATTTCTTCCAGGTATTCTTTTCGTTGTTCCTTTGACAAACCGTCCAACATAACCAGGATAATAAAGCCGATTCCGATACTGAAAACCATTATCCCGATTGATATTAATTTACTTGTGATCACCACGAAATGATTCCTCCCATTTGTACTCGTACTATATAATACATGACCAATGTGAAAATTTGATGAATATACTTTCTCTGGATAGAAAAAGCAATGAAGGTATGGCAAAACAAAACCCTCCATTGCTTGTCAGATATTTATTTGGATACTGCCATTAAGAGGTTTAACTGAATCATTTCAGCTGCCTTTAAACCATTGTTCTCCAATCACTTCCACCGAGAACTATTTTGCATTGGAACAGAATCAGCTATTCTATCTTTTCCAATTCCTGAACCATAAGGTCATAATTCATTGCACCCATTGCCCTGTACTGTATATGACCACTGGAATCAATCATATAGGAAGTTGGATATGCCATTACCTGATACGTATTAGCAACATCGGAATTTTCATCCGTCAGAACCGGGAATGTCATGTCATATTCTTTCACAAACGCCCTGACATCCTCTATGCTTTCTTCCGTCTCTGTCAAATCAACTGCTAAAATTTCCACATCCTTATTGTCATACAGTTTTTGAAAATCGGGTATTTCTGCTCTGCATGGCGGACACCATGTAGCCCAAAAGTTGACGATGACACGTTCACCACGATAATCAGACAAACGCACTGTTTCCCCTTCAAGTGTCTTTAACTTAAAGTCGGGAGCAATTTTCCCAACCGAAATCCCCACTTCATCCGTCTCCTCGACCTGCTCCTCATCCCCGGTCGGGGGTGGTGAAGTAATTTTACCCCCACCCGAATTGTTATTTTCCTCAACGGCCGTTTCATCGGTTGAACTTGAGAAGTCATAAACAGCCCATCCAAGCATGCCTACTACAATAAGGACAAGAATCACTTTTTTCATTGCCTATAACCTCCATACTTTCCTGATACGGACAATCATGTAAACTCGACGTTAAGGACTCGAAAAAACTCCGAATTCACCTGATAGAAAATCATTTCACCCGAACCATGATTCCCCTATATTCACAGTACAAAATAAGTATGAAAATTTGATGAAAATGACACTTATTTTTGTAAAAACTTAAAGTACAATGAAGATACAGGAAAATTACTTGCATTCATTCATCTATAATGTTCCAGATTGTTTTAATAATATTCAGTTTTTAGCAATAGGACCAACGCCATCAAGCAGGTTATACGGCTCATTCATAACCTCAACACTGCCGCCTTCAATTTTCATAGTCATCGAACTTCCTGTCGTATACAAAATATAACTCCCCCTATTTTACCTGACGGGGTATATACAAATTAAAATAGGTTGTATTGCCTTCTTTCGCTTCAGCCATTTACGATAATATCAGTCACCATTGCTTTATCACAGTTGCCACCAAAATGATGCCTCCTTTTTCTCAGAATGCCCCAATACCAGCATGGGTATATAAATGCGTAATAAAAAAAGGTTAGATTTATGCAACTTAACCCATTTTTAATAATTTCCTTTTTTCAAAAGGACTATCCCCCGTCTTAAA
>BBCA01000106.1 GCA_001311805.1 Lentibacillus juripiscarius JCM 12147
AAACGGAAAAGCAAGCCAACGAAAAAATTTCGAAGTGTCCTTTTACTGGACTTTTGAAACAACCTCTAAAAGGGTTTGGCCAATTTTGCCATGTCCCAACATTGTAAAGGAGCGAAATACCATGCTGACAGACCACGCTAAACTCATGCAGTTTTTTTCCGAGGCCAAGGAAGTGACCGGACGGAAAAAGCTGCAGAAGATGATTTATATATTGCAAAAATGCAACTTCCCATTCGAGGAAAAATACCAGTTTCATTTTTACGGGCCGTATTCCGAAGAGCTGTCGCTAAGAGTGGAGGAACTGTGTAACCTTGGTTTCATTACCGAGGAAAAAGAGGAGAAGAGCAACTATTTTCAGTATCGTTACGACATAACCGGTGACGGGCTGGATTTCCTGCACCAATTTCAGATGGACATGCCGGATATGACCGGGCAGATTGCATTGCTGAAGGAAAAAAGCTCCCGGTTTCTTGAGCTCGTTTCGACGGTGCTTTATTTTGACGGGCTGAGCCGTGATGAAGTAATTGAGAAAGTGCATACGGTTAAACCGAAGCAAAATTACACCGAACTGGAATTGGACGAGGCGTTTCGGTTTATCAGCACGATCACCCCGGTGCAGTGAACCAGTTCAGTGGCTTTATAAGAGGGACCATCCGGACTGGTGAGCGTTCGGATGAACAGTGCTGGGACAATATGCTACAATGGGAATCAGCCTATTTTAGGAGGGTTTTGAAATGAGTTCGGATCAATCTTCCAATCAAAAGAAAAGCAACCAGTTCACCATAATTAAAGATGACCCGAATGACGGTCATGGTGGATATGGCGTTGGTGCCATCAGCCTGGAGAATATGTCATCCGTCATCATTGATCCAAATGAGGACCGTGCGTTTATCGACATGGGAGCGATGCATGCGCGCAGTGAGGTTGAGCGCCGTGTTAAGTTTCAAAATGACAGGGATGTTGTCGCAAATGGCAAATTGTACTGGATCGTCTGGGTAAATACGGAAAAGGGTGAAAATGGTCCATACTTTTCCGGAGTATGCGGCAGTGAAATCGTTGTCGACCGGTCCATCAAGCGTGCGTACAAGTCCATGCCAGAGCATGTCACACATATGGAAAAGTCACTGAAGGGTAAAATTATGGTGGAACATATGGACGACCATTCTAAAAATTGCTAAGAGACTTCCTCGCTAATTTTGAAGGCGGCGACATGTGGGCGAATTCCTCCGACGAATTAAAAGAAGCCCTTCCGAATGAATGAACATTTTGTGACCGAATAATGAACAATTATTTTTCGGCTTGTACTTTTGGATGGAACTTTGTAAAATATGTGTACATGGACTAACACATGTATTACTAGGACACAGGAAGAGCTGACTCCGGCTGAGGCATTGCCTATCGGGAGTCAGCTCTTTTTGTTTTGGGTCTATTTATTGGTTAATTTGGGATGATATTTTCTTAACGGGTTGGCGAGTTGATATTTCCGGTTGATACTATGCTTCGAGCGGTTGATAACAGCCGTCGACCGGTTGATACTTGGCCCCAGCGGTTGATATCCACCGGAAACCGGTCGATACTTGGCCCCAGCGGTTGATATCGACCGTAAACCGGTTGATACTTGGCCCCCACCGGTTGATATCTGCCGCAAATCGGCAGATATTTCACCACTTCCGGCTCCTGGAAACTAATATCTACCCCGCAAGCAGCTATTCCACAGGCAAAACCTCTGAGCCTTCTCAAAACAGAAAGTCGAATACTTTTTTGAGCATGCCCTTGTCCTGCTCTTTTTCCTTGTCTTTGTCTGGCTTCTGATCACCATCCGGCATATGCACGTCACAGTATTCCTCTGGTCCAGTTCCTTTTTCAAAATACATGAGACGGCTTGTGTCGCAATAAGGGGTAGCTCGTTTACCGCTTTCGGGATCAACCTGAATGCCGGTTACACCGGACGGCATTTTGAATTTTTTCCCTGCGTTTTCCTTATGGGCACCTTCCATAACACTTGCCCATATTTGTTTGGCATATGTGTGTTCATTTACTTTCATCATTTGCCTGTTGTCGTCATACCCGGTCCACACGCCTACTGTGAGGGACGGGCTGTATCCGACCATCCAGCTGTCCGCATTCGTTGTGCCTGACTTGCCGGCATAGGCTCTGCTCAGGTCATCGGCAATTCCCGATCCGGTTACCGACATGTAGCCATCAAGGGAGTGGTCAAACATACCGGTTAATAGATGGGTCAGGACGAATGATGTCTGCGGATCCAGCACTTGTTTTCCTTCTTCTTGTTCGCGTTCAAAAACCGTTCTGCCGTGCCGGTTCGTAATTTTGGTCACGGTATGGCCTTCAATCTGGTGTCCGCCATTGGCCAGCATCCCGTAGCCGGTTACCATCTCTTCCACCGTCACAGCAGCACTCCCGAGAGCAAGGGAAGGGACGGCCGGAAGCTTGCTGTCAAACCCGAATTTCCGGGCTGTTTTGACTAACTTTTCCGGACCAAGGTACAGGTTCGTCTTCACGGCATAGACGTTATCTGAAAGTGCCAGCGCCTGGGCAAGTGTTATGGGCTCGTCGGCATAGTAGCCATTATAGTTGCTCGGCTGATAGACTTTCCCATTTTCCAGTCTGAATGCAGTTGGTTTGCTCATCAGCATGGTTGCTGGAGTGTAGCCGTTTTTCAGTGCCGCGTAATACAGAAACGGTTTGAAAGCCGATCCCGGCATCCGCTCCGCCTTTATTGCCCGGTTGAACTGGCTGTTGTTATAATCCCGGCCGCCGATGAGGGCCCGGACGCCACCGGTTGCGGGATCCATGGCCATGGCACCGAGCTGGATCTCACTGCCGGACTGGATCACCGTGGATGCACTCTGTTTCATCTGCTGCTGCAACTGTTTATCAAGCGTGGTGTGAATATGATAGCCGCCGGAGCGCACCTTTTCCGCATCAAGTCCAAGAAGCGACGCAGCCTCCTTCAGAACGGTATCCTGAAAATACGGAGCAAGCGGTACACGCTCCCGTTCTTCCGCATCGGTAAAGGCGAGCTTTTTCCGTGATGCCAGATTATGTTCCTGTTCGGTAATGGCACCGTCTTCAAGCATGACATTAAGGGTGTGGCGCTGGCGTTTTTGGCATTTTCCCGATTGTTGAACGGGGAATAGTACGCAGGGCCCTTCGGAATGGAAGCCAGCATCGCACTTTCAGCCAGTGTGAGACTGTCTGCAGATTTATCGAAAAATGCTTGCTCGCCGCTTCCACGCCATACGCGCCATGTCCATAGTAAATCGTGTTCAGGTACCCCTCGAGAATTTCCTTTTTGGAATAATGGACCTCCAGCCGCACCGTATAAAACGCTTCCTTCAGCTTGCGCACCCACGTTTTTCATGCGACAAATACAAATTCCGGGCATATTGCTGGGTGAGGGTGCTCGCGCCTTCTTTCAGGGAAAAACTTTTCAAATCAGATAGCAAAGCACCAGCAATCCGTTTCAAATCGAAGCCATTATGCTCGTAGAAATGCTGATCCTCAACAGCCAGCGTTGCCTTGACGAGATGAGGCGACATGTCATCCAGACTTACCCAGTGACGGTTTTCCGCACCATGTTCCTCCCCGATGACGTCCCCATTCGTATCATAATACACCGTGTTCTGGTCATTGGTTAGTGGCGGCGGGCCAAGCAGAAAACTAACCGTATAAACGCCGACCAAAAGTGTCATGCTCACCACAAACACCGCCAGCGGCACCAAGTATGCCATCCGTTTCTTGTTTCCATTGAGCCGCAATAAATTCCGCATATCACATACTCCATTTTCGACAGATTTCTAGCTAGTTCCATTATGGGAAAAATAACGAAATTAAACCCGGGCTTGGGTTATTGTGTTGAATGTTGATGTGACATGTCGAAAGTGACGGGGGGTGTGGCGGAAAGGCAAAGGCGGGGTGTTATTTTTTGTGTAAGCGTCGAGAGGGGGGGCATCA
>BBCA01000107.1 GCA_001311805.1 Lentibacillus juripiscarius JCM 12147
TTCGATTTTCGTTGGCTTGCTTTTCCGTTGCTTATGTATAATTTCCATACACTCCGCTACTCGGGAGCTACGCCGCTCGAACTTCTCGGTCCTTTCTATCCTCCTTTTTGAACACGCATTTTTATCCTTCTTCACCAACATGTACTTAAAGATGCAGCAATTCAACAATCCGCTCTTTTGCCGGATGATTGGCTGGCAGCTGTTTCAGCCGGTCTGCCGGGAAGTACAGCTTATGGTCTGTCCGTTTTTTCCGGAAATTGACTCGACGATATCCGAGTTGCGGGACAGTTCCACTAAGTCCCCATCCGACATCAGCAAGTGAATTGGCAGACGCTCCTCTTCTTCGCCAGGACGGTAAAAATCGTACGGCAAATCGGATGAGGAGTCGACTTCCAGGTAGTAATCCGGGTCAATGCCCGCATCTTTAAACAGCGAGTAAAGCTCCTTCCACTCGTTCATTTGCTGATTTGGATTGAATTCGATGTATTTGAACAGGCGCCGGTTCATAAACCGCTCGCACAAATCGCGTAAAATAGGGTCTTCCTCTTCCTGCCAAAGCTGGAAATAATAAGACACAACCGCCTCATCCAGCTTCAAATAGTCACGAAGACCGACTGACTCATTAAAAAAGGAAATAAAATGAATCGGCTTCAGCTTGAATGTATAGTCATGTTCGTACAAATACTTAGCACGATGCAGGATTTTCGACAAAATCACTTCCGCGCTGCGGGTCACCGGGTGAAAATAAACTTGCCAGTACATCTGATAGCGGCTCATAATATAATCCTCGACAGCATGCATCCCGCTCGACTTGATAACAACCTGATCCTCCAGCGGCCGCATGACACGAAGGATCCGCTCCATGTCGAAATGCCCGTAGCTGACACCGGTGAAATACGCATCACGCTGCAGATAATCCATCCGGTCAGCGTCGATTTGACTGGAAATGAGGCTGACAACAAGCTTGTCCTCATATGTTTTGTCAATGACATCGGCGACTTTTTGGGAAAAACCGGGCTCGACCCGCTCCAGAATGCGGTGAATCTGTGTTTCTCCGAGGATAATCTGCTGGGTGAAATGCTCATGATCGAGTTTAAACACTTTTTCAAAGGAGTGGGAAAACGGTCCGTGCCCCAGGTCATGCAAGAGCGCAGCACACAGGCAGAGCAACCGCTCATTTCCATCCCAGCGCGGGCTGTCCTCAAAATTGGCGATAATCCGCCGGACGATTTCATAGACACCGAGCGAGTGATTGAACCGGCTGTGCTCGGCACCATGGAAGGTTAAGTATGTCGTCCCGAGCTGTTTAATCCGCCGCAGCCGCTGGAACTCAGGTGTTGCAATCAAATCCCAAATTACCCGGTCATTAACATGGACATACCGGTGCACCGGATCTTTGAAAACTTTTTCCTCATGCAATTGTTCATCTTTGTACGGCATTTTTTCACCTGTTTCTGTTCGGCAATTTGATTTATATTATATAATAGTTTCACTAGAGTTAAAAGGATAGACTAAAGGAGTACATTATGAAAAATTGGAAGGAAGTCGTTCACCACAAGGAGTTTCGTTACCTTGACCATACAGAAAAGAAATTTTTCCACGGGCGGGACTATACCGCACTGACGTCGTTTGCTGTCGACGATGTGCTTGCCCTGTCCGTTGCCGGTGCGGATGTGAATCCGGCGCTTCGGCTGTGGGTGCATCCGGATACCGTCGTTTTGGGCATCCCGGATTCACGTCTGCCCTATTTGGAAGAAGGTATTCGGCTTTTATCAGATCGTGGCTATAAAGCGGTTGTCCGCAATTCCGGCGGGCTGGCCGTCCCGCTGGATGCAGGCGTTTTGAACATTTCCCTCATCCTGCCCGATGTCAGTGGTATTTCCATCCACGAATGTTACGACGCCATGGTCCGCTTCATCCAGTTCATGCTGCGTGATGTCACCAGCGATATTGAAGCATATGAAATCATTGGTTCCTATTGCCCCGGCGACTATGACCTGAGTATCGGCGGAAAAAATTCGCCGGCATCTCGCAGCGCCGTGTCAAAGACGGAGCAGCCATTCAGATTTATTTGGACGTGGAAGGTAAGGGCCAGGAGCGCGCCCAGCTGATCCGGGACTTTTATGACGTGGCCCGGAAAGGGGAGGAGACAAAATTTGACTATCCGGACATTAACCCTATCGTCATGGCTTCTTTATCCGAGCTGCTCGGAATAAAGCTGACCGTTGATGCAGTGAAAGAACGCGTGGAGCATGCACTGCAAGAAGTAAGCGAGGCGATTGTGACCGATGATTTTTCCGGAGATGAACTGGTGCAGTTTAAGAAGCGGTATGAGCAAATGGTGAAGCGAAATGAGAAGATTCGTGGGATGGAATAAACTGTTCACAGTCCAGCTAACCCTATTTCTATCGGGTTAGCTGAATCGTTTCTACTCACGGTTTAACTTTTTATTTACGAAAATAAGATATACTGCCAAACCACCATAAGTTATAAACAAACTTACTGTTATGACAGTAGTTTTTTCAAGTCCTGTCTGATTCAGAATCAGTTCCGGAAGATACAACAATGCAAGAATAATTGGAATAACCCAGCTTTTGGACCATATGGAAATTGCCGCTACAAACAATAACGTTAGGACACCAATAATAATCGACCCTATCTGTCCAAAGTGAAAAACAGGTGTTTCTACCGACCTGTCCAGGAAAATCAGACCAAAAACAGCAGAAATGGAGCGCCGCCGACTATTGCTAACGTGAAGAACTGTTTTACGTTAGAAACCTGACGTGCAGAAATATATCTAAAAGCTCCAAATAATCCCAGGATGAACATACCCGAAATAACAATATGACCAATGATTGCTAAAATCGAATAAGAAAGTTCCCCCCTTAACAGATCTCCAATTATTTTAAAAGAAAATGAACCAAGGATAATAATAAGTGCATATTTGAACCAAGTTTTCGTATCAATATCCATTACACTCGAAAGCTGTTCCATATATGCTTTAGGTGAATCTCCTACCACTTTTTCAATTGGTTTGCCTTGTTCTTCCGCTTCTAAAAGATGAACTTCCAATTCTTCGACGATTTCATCTATCTCGTCTTCTTTTTTACCGCTGGAAAATAAATAAACCCGCAGTTCCTCCAAAAATTCCCTGCTTTTTCGGATAATGGAACATTATTGATTGCCATCGAAACCACTCCCCTCTGTATCTACTTCATGGTTAAGGATTCCATTAACATTGGTCTGTAAATAATTCCAACGCTCAATGAACTTTACTAATTCCTCTTCCCCTTTTGCTGTAAGCGAATAATACTTTCTTTTCGGCCCGGCGGTTGACTTTTTCCGTGTGGACGTGACAAGCTCCTCCTTTTGCATCCGCATCAATAAAGGATAAATCGTCCCTTCACTTAGCGACTCAAACCCGTACTTCCCCAGCTGCTCTGCCAATTCGTACCCATATACTTCCCTGTCTTTAATAATAGCCAGCAAACATCCATCCAGAATCCCTTTCATCATCTGTGTTGTCGACAATGGCGTGTCACCCCATTTGTATATCATGTATTACAAGGTATATTTGCATTATATCCATAAATATCTTGCAATGCAAGGTATTATTTTTAAAAGCGTACAGCCGTAACTGTACGCTTTTCATCTGTCGTGGGGATTTTAACTCACTAGCCAGGCAATAACAAATCCAATTCCTATCACCGCCCATAGACCTGTTCTAGTATTCGATCGTTTGCGTTTATCTGTTATCTTACCTGCAAAAATTCACCGATCCCGCCTGAGATAACCATTATAATCGCTGACCAAAACAATTCACTCATCGATCTCCCCCTCGAAACTACCCTTCGTTTTTCAAAGCACCACGATAAGCCTTAATATGCACCTGTCACAAGATGCTTTTCCTCACGAACAACTCTTTTGTTTATAGCAGAATGAATTTCAT
>BBCA01000108.1 GCA_001311805.1 Lentibacillus juripiscarius JCM 12147
GATAGGTTGGTGTTCTTAGGAATCCCCCACTTCAATCAGACCGTAAGGTTGATAAGTGGTGGGTAGTTCAATAATAGATCAGGGCTTTCTAAACAAGAAAATGAAAGTGGAGGATGAGGCTCAATAAATTGGTATAATAGATACTAAATTTCTGAAATGAATGATAAAATGTGAGGCAATGAGTAATTCAACTAACGAGTAGTTACTTTAACAACATCAAAGTATGGGTGAAAGGGAGAGTTGTCATGGGTGAATCACAACTATCTTTATGTTTTAAAAATTTCGCTCAAATGGAGTGTAAGGATTCTAGCGAACTATACGAATTTTTATCCGTGAAAGTATCAGAGGATAATGAAATACTTGAATTATGCTCTGAAACCCAAAATGGACAACCAGTGCCTAATTTATTGTTCGGAGCTGTTCATTATCTCTTGTTAAAAGGGAAAGAACACCAATAAAAGAGTATTATCCAAGTCTTACAAAATCCCCAAGAAAAATCGACGCCAAAACCTTTGATTATTTCAAGGAATTTTGTAATGTTTTTAGAGGTGAAATTGTTTCAATTCTAAAAAATAAGTTGGTTCAGACAAACGAAGTTAGACGTTGTGCTTATCTTTACCCAATTTTCTCTTTGATTTATAGCAAAGTAGAAAAACCTTTATCGCTTGTTGAAATTGGAACAAGTGCTGGGCTTCAGCTTTTGTGGGACAAGTATAGCTATTCCTATGGAACTGACGAAACTTATGGAAATAAAAATTCAGATGTTCATATAACTTCGGAACTTATAGGTAAAAATAATCCCTCATTTCTTACTGAAAGTCCTCCCGTGTCTTCAAGAATTGGATTAGACTTACATATAAGTGACCTAAAAGATCCTGAAAGTTATTTATGGTTAAAATCACTTATTTGGCCGGAACATCAGGAAAGATTGGAGTTATTTGAGAGTGCTGCTAGGTGCTTCAAAGAAAATCCAGTAGAGCTTATTGAAGGAGATGGGATAACCCTACTAACAGACGTTGTAGAAACCCTTCCTAAAAATACAGTTATTTGCATTTTCCATACTCACGTTGCAAATCAAATACCAGAGAATTTAAAGTATAAACTCCTAGAGAAGATTAAAAAATCGGAAGTCAAAGAGATGTTTTTCATATTTATAATAATATGTGGGATAGAAAGCTCCACCTTGACTATTTTATTGATGGTTTGGAATACAATCAAATTATTGGAGACACGGATGGTCACGGAAAATGGTTTAAATGGAATATTGAATAAAAATCAACGTAATTAAGCACGATTCTTTAGTAATAGTGTCCCCGTTTATTGTACTGTAGGGGCATTACTTCAAAAGAAGCAACCTTGCCTCAAAGCATGATAGAAAAAATTTCTGCACAAGGAGAAGCAAATTTAATGGACAATAAAACAATAACAAGCGACGATGCAATCTTCTTCATGGACATGGTGAACTCTGCAAAAAGTCCTAACGATATTCGAGGGTTTTATAAACGAAAATCGTATTATAAGATACTGGATGAAAAAGATTCGGATGAGTATCAACGGTTTATGAGAATCTATAACGCTGAAAAGCATATTTTAAAGGAGCGGGAGCGACAGATTTTAGACGATTTATACGGCTTAACAAAACCAAGAATGACCCTAAAAGAAGCGGGCATACCTCACAACATAACACAGGAACGTGTCCGTCAAACTACGTCATAGGGCAGAAATAACAATAGTGAGAAATTTGGTTAAGCAATTTAAAGGGATAGCTAAATAGCAAAGATGACCTAACGCTTGGTGGAAAGCAACTTTCTGCTAGGCGTTTTTATATAACTCTCAAAGAGGTGATATTATCATACTAATGTTCTATGCCGGCATTACTTTTAGCATAGTAGTTACCGGCATGATCCTTATGTTCCAGACAACATTATACCAGCCTCCTTGTTCCCACTCGGAATAGTGGGCATTCTTTTATGTGACATAACATTGATATTTACTCCAGGAATAGGAAAATATGTTCTGTTAGAATAGATTCATTTTTGTTATAATAGAGCGCGTACAACAAGGCTTTCATGGGTGGTGGCTCATGCCCCTTTGCACGTTTTTTTAGGAAAGGGGGTGATGCCGATGACAGTATTTGAAACACTATTTTTGATGATTTCCTTTGGAACATTAATCGTAGCCATACTGTCAAACCAGAAAAATAACCACCCATAGGCCTGGTAAGCATGATGGGTAGTTTATTTTTCAAAAACCTGTAATGTGAGCCGCCCCCTTGAAGGGCTGTTGTACATGACCGTTAGTGTATCTACACTAGCGGTCTCTTTTATTTTATGTGATGTTTTCTAATTTTATTATACCCAATATCAGGCGAAATGAAAACTGTAAAATGATACAAGTTTTCTGCATATCACAGTGAATGGAAAAACTCAGGACTTATACCCGCTGAGATTAAAATTGCTTTGAATATTTCTCATCTATTTTTTGCTCGATTGCAATCAATGCTTCTTTATCATTGAGCAAATCCTTTTTGTTTTGGTCAATAAGTTTCTCAATGTTGGTCTGTGCGCGCATAACTTCTCACATCCTTTATCTTGGTATTTCTAATTTTAGTATAGTACAAAAATCTCCTCGATAAACGATGGAATTATAACAAATGTGTGAAATTTCCTACTTTGGTACCCGGTTATTCTTGATCCGATGGCAGTTGACAGAACTGTTTTTTCTACAGAAGTGATTTATGAGATACCGACCATGGTTAAACTTAAAGCAATCCCGCGGCGAAATGACTTTTCTGGGAGGATGGTTTGGACAGAGCAAGGGATCGGTTCTGTAATTGAAGAAAATGATTCAGAAGTTGCTGTTGCTGTATCGCAAAAATATTGAATGGTCACAACCGGAAAAACAGATGTGATTATAGCAATCGGGTGTCTGCTTTCATCTCCTTTTGGCCCCTTTGTAAGGGGGGGCAGAATTTCACATATTCGCTCTCATTGTATTGTTAGTATTTAACGCTTTTGCTTACCTTGGTATGAATTTTACTCCATCAAATGAGCCCCTTACTGCAGAATATGTTGTTTTAGCTAGTTTTTATTTAATTTGGGCAATATTTTATTATTTGCAACTAAAACTAAACTCTTTAAAAATTTTATAATTCTAATCATTCTAGAATTGCTTATCATTATAGGCTGGAGTTTCTTTTGGGGTACACCATACGGACATACATTAATAGAATCTTTGTTTGAGTAAGGTTAATCTTCCTCATCAATCAGGCGCAATTCTCTAATAATGGAGTAAATACTTATTTAAATATTAATTTGGATATAGCGATAAGATCATCAATTTGATGATCTTTTGTGCGACGGGCAGTCGCACTTAGCGTAATAACTACGCTGAACTAACTGTTAAAGGATTGGAGAACGCTACCCAGTGTAAACACGACTCCGTAAATCCTGGAAGGTAAGTTATCTCGGAGGTGAAAGTCCTCCCACCAGAGTGCTGATACAACTGGTGAAGACTAATCTAGGGCATTATCGTGAGGTAGTGTCTGAAGGAGATGCGGAAATTCGAGAGACCCGCAGTCGGACATGCAGACCCAAATGCAGAAGTGTAAAGTACGGCGGCGCGATAAGCTGGTGACCATCCGAAAATAATGGGAAATCCATCATGTTATGATGGCTAGCCAAAGAATCAGCCGGCTAGTCATAGCTTATCGTGTGTTGGTACTGGGTATGTATGGAAGGAAAGTGTGACAACCCCGTGAGGTCTCCATCTTACCAAATGAATGGGCAATGAACTATAAGGATATTCCGAAATGTTAATTGTGGGTGGAGAAGTCAGACGCTCCCATAGTACGGAAGTAATGTATTGACGAAACAATACATGAATGGAAGGGGAGCGACCTCGTGGTTCGACACAGCTAAACATGTGGAATGTT
>BBCA01000109.1 GCA_001311805.1 Lentibacillus juripiscarius JCM 12147
TGAAAATACGAAACAGGAGCTTCCGATACATGAATTAATGGCATATGTGACAAGCCATCTTAGTTTCGATGATCGGTTTATCACATTACAATTAGATATAGAAGAAAACCTCCCGCCTGTTTCTGTTAACAAAATCCGATTTTCACGTGCCATCTCCAACATTCTGGAAAAACGCCATCAGTTCATTTGCTGGAAAAAAAAGGATTTATCCATATCCGTGTCAAAAGAATAGGGCAGGGAATATTAATCCGGATTGAGGACGATGGACCAGGAATAAAAGCAGAGCATTTAAATGAAATCTGGCGGGATGGTTTCAGCACTAAAAACTCATCCGGTCTTGGACTTTCCTTCGTGAAACGTGTCATTGAAAACCACGATGGCAGCATCACCGTCAACAGCATCCCAGGAAAGGTCACACAAATGAATATCATTATACCACTGGAGAAAGCAGGTGAACAGGCTAATGAGTTTCACCATTCTGATTGTTGATGACAATGAAGATATCCGTTTCACACTAAAAGAAATATGTGATTTTGCCGGATGGTCGAGTATGGAAGCAGCGACAGGAAAGTCTGCCATGGAACAATGTGCTGCCCTTCACCTGGATCTCATACTGCTCGATTACCATATGCCATATTGGGACGGATTAAAAACAACGAAAGAGATCAGGAAGCATAATAGCAGCATACCTATCATTATATTAACAGTAGATGAGCGGCAGGAAGTAGCTGATGTCTTTATGGAGGCTGGTGCCAATGATTTTGCACTCAAACCAATTAAAGCTCCTGACTTGATTTCCAGAATTCGCATTAACCTGAAAATCGCCAAACTGACCGAACATCATGGTCAAGCGTTTGTTGACAAAGGCATCAGTCAGTCAACCCTAATGTCAATTAAAAATTATCTGATGAAACAGACCAACCTAGCTTCCATCGATGAAATTCAAAAAGAATTGCCTATCTCCTATCAAACGGTCCACCGATATGTAAATTATCTTGAAACGAAAGGAGAAGTTGAGGTAATATCGCAATATGGCAAACAAGGCCGACCAAAAATAAATACAGACTCCTCTAGTAAAAGGTTTATTTTCCCAATTACAGGGAATGATGGGTAAGGAGATTTTTTAGGCAGGATATGGTTCTTTTGTTTGACCTTTTTGACCTATTAGGTATGATGAAACTATCCGAAACTTGGATGAACTCGAGGAATGAAGGAGGAAGAATACATGAATCTGATACCAACAGTCATTGAACAGACAAACCGTGGTGAACGTGCATATGATATTTACTCACGCCTTCTGAAAGACCGTATTATTATGCTTGGAAGTGGCATAGACGATAATGTGGCCAACTCCATCGTCGCACAGCTGCTTTTCTTGGAAGCGGAAGATCCGGATAAGGATATCTCCCTTTACATTAACTCACCGGGTGGCTCAATCACTGCCGGAATGGCCATTTACGACACCATGCAGTTCATTAAATCAGACGTATCCACCATTTGCACAGGCATGGCGGCATCCATGGGGGCTTTCCTGCTGGCAGCTGGGGAAAAAGGCAAACGATATGCACTGCCAAACAGTGAAGTAATGATTCACCAACCACTTGGAGGAACACAAGGTCAAGCATCCGATATTGAAATCCATGCACGCCGCATTATTGAAATGCGCGAAAAATGAACCGAATCTTGTCCGATCGCACTGGTCAGCCACTGGAAGTTGTGGAACGCGATACAGACCGTGATAATTTCATGTCAGCTGAAAAGTCCAAAGAATATGGACTGATTGACAAAGTATTGGAACGTAAATCAGAAGCATAACATGATAGCAAAAGGGGCTGAACAGCTTATGCGTGCAGCCCCTTATCTATTTTTGTCTGCTTTTATCCCTTCCCGGGCCATTCTTATTCTATTTATCTTCCAAAATAAATCCTATTATGTTTCCGTCACGAAAGCAGTCAACTCATTCAGCGCCGATTCTTCATCAGCACCATCTGCTATCAGTTTAATCGTTTCCCCAGTCGTAATTGCCAGGCTCATCAGTCCCATTATACTTTTGGCATTCACTCGCTTGCCATCTTTTTCAAGAAATAAATGTGCCGCGTAGCTGTTTGCTTCCTGAACAAACTGAGCCGCGGGCCGTGCCTGCAGTCCTGTTGCAAGTTCAACCTTGACCGATTTCTCAATCAATGGTCTCATCCTCCCTTGGTTTGTAATCGTTTACATTGGTGTGTAAAAAACAGCAGCAAGTTCTACACTTCCACTGCCAGAAAAAAAGTAATCCTTGCTATGTGATAAAAGGTATTGCTATGTGTATGAAACAATCATCAATCACTATGTCATACCGTTTAAAATAATAATATCACATTGCGCCGGATTATTCACTTTTTGAAACGGGGGTCCCCTCTTGCCTTAGTTTGTCAGCAAATTCATCAATTTTCTTTAGCCGGTGATTCACACCTGATTTAGAAATTTTTCCAGTCGTAACCATTTCACCAAGTTCTTTTAATGACACATCCTGGTGCTGGACTCGCAATGATGCAATTTCCTGGAGTCTTTCCGGCAGTGCACCAAGTCCAACCGTATTTTCAATGAAGTTGATGTTTTCGATTTGCCGAAACGCTGCACCAATTGTTTTATTCAAATTGGCCGTTTCGCAATTAACAAGCCGATTTACGGAATTACGCATATCTCGGACTATCCGTACATCCTCAAACTTGAACAGGGCATTGTGTGCACCAATAATACTTAAAAATTCGGTGATCTTCTCTGCTTCTTTCAAGTAGGTGATATAGCCTTTTTGCGCTCAAGCTCCCGAGCCCGGAGGTCGAAGTCATTCAAAAGTTCAGTCAGTGCATCATTATGCTCCTGATAGGCGTTAAAAATCTCTAAATGATACGAAGAAGTTTCCGGATTATTAATCGATCCGCCCGCCAGGAACGCACCACGCAAATAGGACTTCCTGCAACAATCTTTTTCCAGATATGCGGCGGGTATTTCTCTGCTGAATGAATATGGCCCCTGCAATATGCCCAAATCTGTAAGTAACTCTTGAACATTTTTCCTTCATGCGAACGATATACACATTATTTTTTTCAGTTTCATTTTTTTCCGGACAAGAAGTTCTACGGTAAAGTGATACTGTGATTTAACCAATGTATAAATCCGGCGGGCAATCGCCGCATTTTCCGTCTGTACATCAAGTGTATAAATATCCCTGGACACCGAAATAACACCATTCATACGAGCAAGTGCTGCAAGTTCGGCATGTTTGCAGCACGTGTCCAATTCAATTCCAGTCAGTTCTTTTTTTTATTTCTGAAGCAAATGACAATCCCGGCACCTCCCTGTTACATCATTTTATGCCAGCTTATTCTCTGTCGATGATTGAATAAAGCAATTTCGCTATTTTCTCTGTATCATGCCGCAATGTCGTTTTGGACGAATTAATGATATCACTCTCAATAATCTCAAGCCCCATATCTATCAGCCGATCTGTATCATATACGACGGGGGCTGCATTTTCCTCGGCGTAAATAGCACGAACATGCTGGCTGATCGGCTCGTTATGTACAACAATCGAATCAACGCATGTCTCCCCGATATGATCTCGGATTGCCTGGACATGGTCTGCGGCCGTATACCCTGTTGTCTCCCCAGCTTGTGTCATCACATTGCAGACATAAACAACTTTTCCCTTTGTCTGCCTTAACGCTTCGTCCATTTGCGGAATGATCATATTAGGTAAAATACTTGTATATAAACTTCCAGGGGAGACGACAACCAAGTCCGCATTCTTGACGGCTTCCACTGCATGGTGTAGCGGCCGCACCGGTTCCGGACGCAAAAAACATGCTCAATTTTTTATTGGCCAAAGGAATATTGGACTCACCTGAAACGATGGTG
>BBCA01000110.1 GCA_001311805.1 Lentibacillus juripiscarius JCM 12147
CGTCGTGTGCGCTCTCGCTCGAGTTGCGGTGCGTGTCGCTCGAGTTGCGGGCGCTCTCGCTCGAGTTGCGGCGGCTGTCGCTCGAGTTGCGGCGGCTGTCGCTCGAGTTGCGGGCGCTCTCGCTCGTTCGGCCCGACCCTTTAAATGGCCCGGAAATTGTGACAACATCGGTGAAAAATTGTGAACATCGGGCTAAATGGCGACAACATCGGCGAAAATCGTGTGAACTTCGGCCGATACTGTGACAACTTCAGTCAAATCTTCGGGACAAGGAACCTGTCCCCACGTCCCAGTTACTTCGTGAGCATTCTTCCGATGACGAGGCGCTGGATTTCGTTGGTACCTTCGTAAATTTGGGTGATTTTAGCGTCACGCATGTAGCGCTCGACCGGGTAATCTTTTGTGTAGCCGTACCCGCCGAAAACTTGGACTGCTTCCGTTGTAATTCGCATCGCCGCATCACCGGCAAACAGTTTGGACATGGCCGAGGCTTTGCCGTATGGCTTTCCTTCTGATTCGAGCCAGGCCGCCTGGTAGGTTAATAGACGGGAGGATTCCACGTCGGTCGCCATGTCGGCGAGTTTGAACGAAATGCCCTGGTTGGCAGCGATTGGCTTACCGAACTGTTCCCGCTCTTTCGCATAATCCACCGCGGCATCGAGCGCTCCTTGCGCAATGCCAAGTGCCTGTGCGGCAATCCCGTTGCGCCCGCCGTCAAGAGTGGACATGGCAATCTTAAAACCTTGCCCTTCCTCGCCGAGCATGTTTTCTTTCGGGATGCGACAGTTTTCAAAAATAAGTTCGGTTGTTGGTGACGAACGGATGCCAAGTTTCTTTCTTTTTGCCGAATGTGAAGCCTTCCGTACCCTTTTCGACAATAAATGCACTGATGCCTTTATGTTTCGCCTCCGGATCGGTCATGGCGAACACAACGTAAAGGTCAGCCACACCGCCATTGGTGATCCACACTTTATTGCCATTCAGAATGTAATCGTCACCATCCTTTTTGGCGACCGTTTTCATCGCCGCTGCATCACTGCCGGAACCTGGCTCTGACAATGCATACGCGCCAAGGGCCTCCCCTGTTGCCAAGCGATGCAGGAATGTTTTCTTCTGCTCTTCATTTCCATATTTATAGATCGGCCAGCTGGCAAGTGATAGGTGTGCGGATAGCGTGACACCTGTAGAGGCACAGACACGTGACAGTTCTTCCACAGCAATGACATAACTGACAAAATCAGACCCGATTCCGCCATATTCTTCTGGCCACGGTATACCTGTTAGGCCAAGTTCAGCCATTTTGTCAAAAATCGCACGGTCAAAGCGTTCTTCTTCGTCCCGTTCCGCAGCGGTTGGTTCTACATCATTTTTTGCAAAATCGCGCACCATTTTGCGCAGCATTTCTTGTTCTTCAGTCAATTGAAAATTCATTGTGTATGATCCCCTTTCCTTGTTGGACGCTCTGCCGGTTTTAGCGCAGCAGGTTTTTCGCGATTACTTTATGCTGGATTTCATTTGTGCCTTCGTAAATTTCCGTCACTTTTGCATCACGGAAAAAGCGTTCTACCGGGTAATCTTCGGTGTAGCCGTACCCGCCGTACACTTGCACTGCCTCAATCGCCGCTTTTCGTGCTGTTTTAGATGCGTACATTTTGGCCATGGATGCTTCTTTGCTGCATGGGGCGTTACGCTGTACGAGTGATGCCGCCTGATAGGTTAATAGTTTGGCAGCTTCGACTTCTGTGGCCATGTCAGCAAGTTTGAACGAGATGCCCTGGTTCTTGGCAATTGGCTGGCCGAATTGTTCCCGTTCACCCGCATAGGCTGAAGCATGCTCCAGCGCCGCTTCACCGATCCCCAGCGCCTGGGCTGCGATGCCGATGCGGCCGACATTTAAGTTGGCCATGGCAATTTTGAACCCGTCGCCCTCTGTGCCAAGCAACTGTTCCTTGGAAACGGCACAATTGTCAAAACTAAGTTCAACGGTGCTGGAGCCGTGCAGCCCCATTTTCCGTTCTGCTTTCCCGATGACAAGGCCTGGTGTATCTTTTTCGACAATAAACGCGCTGATCCCTTTGGACCCCTCTGCATCACCTGTTCGGGCAAACGTAATATATGTATCCGCCTCCCCGCCATTCGTGATAAACATTTTAGACCCGTTTAAAATATATTGGTCTCCATCTTTGACAGCCTTCGTCCGCATGCTCGCCGCATCGGATCCTGCGCCTGGCTCGGTCAGGGCAAACGCACCAAGAAATTCTCCGGAAGCAAGCTTTGGCAAATAATACGCCTTTTGTTTATCAGTGCCAAACGTAGAATCGGATTGGTGCCGACCGATGTGTGAACGGATAAAATCACGCCGAGTGCCGCACTCACCTTGGACAGCTCGTTAATCGCGATGATGTAGGATGTGTAATCCATTCCGCTGCCGCCATATTCTTCAGGGATCGGGATTCCCATCAAGCCAAGTCCGCCCATCTTTTTTATCAATTCTTTAGGAAACCGTTCTTCCCGTTCCATGCGATCCACTTCTGGCTGGACTTCCTTTTCGGCAAAATCACGGACCATGCGGCGCATCATTTCCTGTTCTTCGGTCAATTGCAAATTCATCGCTATGTCCTCCTCCTGGTCAATCTTAGCTGCTAATTATGTTTAGGACTCATATTGGTAAAATCCGCGCCCTGATTTTTTGCCGAGCCAGCCGGCATTGACATACTTCCGCAACAGCGGGCATGGGCGGTATTTGCTGTCTTTATATCCGTCATGGAGCACTTCCATAATGTAGAGGCATGTATCCAGGCCGATAAAGTCAGCCAGTGTCAGTGGCCCCATCGGATGGTTCATGCCAAGCTTCATCACCGTGTCCACATCTTCCACCGAAGCCACGCCTTCATGAACGGCAAAATAGCTTCATTGATCATCGGCATTAAAATGCGGTTGGCCGCAAAGCCTGGTGCATCGTCCACTTCAACCGACGTCTTGGATAAGGCGGTCGCCATCTCTTCCACTTTTTTGTACGTCGCATCACTCGTCTGCAGGCCGCGGATAATCTCAACCAGCTTCATGACAGGAACCGGATTCATAAAATGCATGCCAATTACCTGGTCGGGACGGTTTGTTGTCGCCGCAATTTCCGTAATGGGCAGGGATGAAGTATTCGTTGCCAAAATGGCGTGTGCCGGTGCGTTTGCATCAAGCTCACGGAACACATTCGCCTTCACATCCATATTCTCCACAATCGCTTCAATCGCCATATCGCACTGGCTTACGTCCTGTATCTCTATAGCGGGTTTAAGCCGGTCAAGGGTATCCTGTTTCTCATGTTCATTGATGCGTGATTTTTCCACCGCCCTGGTCAGGCGTTTTCGGATACCTTCCATTCCTTTGTCAAGTCCTTGCTGGTTCGCATCATGCAATAAACGTCGTAACCGGATTGGGCGCAGACTGGGCAATTCCTGCACCCATCTGCCCCGCGCCGATTACCATTACTTTTTGGATTGTCATTGTAGTGCCTCCTTCGCGGACATTTTTTATGGATCCTTTCGTAAAAATATGGTTTCTTTATTGCGAAATTGATATAAACTGCGACACTGCTGCAATGCTGATTTCCACTCCGGGCAGTCGCTTTCACCCCAGGGCATAAGCGCGACATCTACTCAAGCTCTCTTCGCTCGCTTTCGTAGTGTCTTCTTTACCGCGGGCAACGCTTCAGCTTTCTGT
>BBCA01000111.1 GCA_001311805.1 Lentibacillus juripiscarius JCM 12147
GTTGATTCTCGTCACACGAACGGTCGATTCTCACCCAAACCAGTTGATTCTCGCACACAACGGTCGATTCTCACCCAAAACCAGTTGATTCTCGCACACGAACGGGCGATTCTCTCCCCATTCCGGTTGATTTCCGCACCCAACGGTCGATTCTCACCCCAAACCGGTTGATACCCCTATAAACGAGACAATATCTCCCTCCGGCCTGTCACCAATCTAGGAGCCCTTACCAATTGAACTAACCGCCCATCACCGTACCCAATCAAAAAATAAGCTGCCCTATATCCGGGGGCATGCTTATCCTTGTTTATCACGATATCGATGATGTGTTGCCATGTTTCCCATTCGAGTGCGTCGGTGGGGTTGCCGTTTCCAACGACGCCGTAGCCGATCATTAGTCCGGAAGCGAGTGCGGCGGCGGACAGTGCGAGTACGACGATAATGCGCAACCATATTGGGAAAATGCGGCGGCGCGGTTTTTATTGCGGCGCTTTTCTTCCTTTTGTTTTTCTTTTGTTCTTTTTCTGTTGTTTCCGGGTCACTTTATCGGCTGCGTCCCCGGTTTCCTGCTGCTGTTTCCGTTTTTGCTCGTCCGGAGCGGTTTCTTCCAGGGGCTTTGTTTGTGTTTGTGCTTCTGCAGCGGCTTCTTCCTGCTCTCCTTGGCGCTGCTTGGATGAACCTTTTTCTTTCCGCCGTTCTGTTCGTGTTTGTACCGCGGTGGCTGCCGCTTCCGGCCCAGTGGGATTTTCTTCCTGCTGGCCAGCCGCTACTTCCACGACCTCCTGCTCATGCCGCTCCCAGAGATTTTCGTCCTGCTCCCCGAATGTTTCATCGGAAATGCCGGCACGATTCACCTCAGCATCAGGCATATTCGGTGTCCCAGCATCGTTCCCTCCAGCTTGTTCATCGAAATCCTCGTCGCGCTGTGGATCTTCAATTGCAGTCGCGGCATGTAAACGCTCTTCCGCTTGATCATCAGAAATTCCCGCACGCTGTGGCCCAGTTTCATGCTGGTGCTCTTCCGTTTCCCCATCGGAGGTCTCAGCATAGCGCTGCCCGCTCGCTTCCTCAGCAGACTCGGCATCCTGCTGCGTTTCTTTTTCCTTTACAGCGGGTTGCTCTCCACCGTTTGTATGCCGTTGTTCCTCCGCTTGCTCTCTTTGATCTGTTGGCATGGCTTGTTTCTCCTTACTCCGTTTGTTGCACGCTGCTGTCGGTGCAGCTCGTATTACAGCCGAGTGGACCGCGCCCGCTCCACTCGGCTATCCAACCGCTCCAGCTGGTTTCCCCATTACCTCAGCTGGTTGACTAGGCCCTGTATCTGATCGGACATTGAAATCGTTCATAAGACCACTGCGTAGAAGTCATGTCCGTTTGGCTGGTTGGAGATGCTGTCAAATCCGTCCGCAAACACCATCGGGCCATTTTTGCCGAGTACCGGATGGCCGTCCTTTGTCGTCGGCATGACATCCTCATTATTATTCATGGAACTCAGATAAAATGACCCGTCGCGTGTATAACGGGTTTCCGTGCCGTTACCCGCGGTCACCTGGATTTGGAACAGATAATTTTTGCCAGTGAGCGCAACATCCAGTGCACGTCCGGTTTTCTTCAGGGCGCCTGGTCTTAAATCGATAGCCACCGAGCCAAGCTTTGCGCCTGAGCCAACGCGGATACCGTCTGGCGTCAGGCGCCCCTGCAAAAATTTTTTGTCAGGTGCTCACTGTCATTATAATTCGACCAGGCATCGACGAATGTTACAGCACGGAAATAGTGTATTACACAATCTTTTTCCGTTCGACTTTATCGATGTTTTCCAGCATGATGCCAGTACCTTTGGCAACGCAATTCATCGGTTCTTCTGCCAGGAATACAGGCACTTTTAACTCCTCAGCAAGGAGCCGGTCGATTCCGTGCACGAGCGCACCCCCGCCGGTTAGCGTTACCCCGCGGTCGATGATATCTGCGGACAGTTCCGGTGGTGTCCGTTCCAGCACTTGTTTTGCGCCATGTATAATGAGGGAAACTGATTCACGCAAGGCTTCCTCAATTTCCGCCGATTCAACCGTAATCGTGCGCGGCAGCCCGCTGACCATATCCCGGCCGCGGATTTCCATTTCCTCGTGGCGTGAGTCTTTGAAAACGGTCGCGACGTTATTTTGATATCTTCCGCTGTCCGCTCGCCGATCAGCAATTTATATTTCTTCTTGATGTACTGCAAAATTTCGACATCAAATTTATCGCCGGCCATTTTAACCGATTCAGCCGTAACAATATTTCCCATCGACAATACAGCGACATCTGTCGTGCCACCGCCAATATCGACAATCATGTTGCCGCTCGGCTGGTAAATTTCCATCCCGGAGCCAACCGCCGCCACTTTTTGGCTCTTCCTCCAGGTAAACCTTTTTACCGCCGGACTTCTCCGCCGCTTCCTTGATGGCCTTCTGCTCCACCTTCGTAATATTCGTCGGGCAGCAAATCAGCATTTTCGGCTTGGACAAAAACCCCTTGACATTTATTTTATCTATAAAATACTTCAGCATCGCTTCGGTCACATCAAAATCAGCAATCACGCCATCTTTCAACGGGCGAATCGCGTCAATATTTCCAGGAGTACGCCCGACCATGCGTCGCGCCGCTTCCCCAACTTCCAGCACACGGCCGGTGTTGCGGTCCATCGCCACGACGGATGGCTCATTCAGAACAATTCCTTTACCTTTCACATGGATCAACACATTGGCGGTTCCAAGGTCAATCCCAATATCCCTTGCAAACATGCATTAAAGCCTCCCTGCTCTCATACTTTCTCGCATCCGTAAAAGCACATTTTCCTACTAATAATATATTTTACCACAAAACGCACCATATAACTGCAAATTTCGCAAAAAATGTTGGGGAAAAATGCATGTACGGGAGAGAGTATGGGGACTGGGTGCCACGGGTGGTGGGTTGTTCGGCAAGGGCTGAATCTGACGTTGGTGATTGGGTGGATGTTCAGTCTGGGTGGGTTGGGTGATGATTGAGGGGGACCGGTTGATGTGAATTCTCTGGCCGGTTGATGACTGCCTGTGATCAGTTGATTTCTCTTCCGACAGGTTGATTCTTGGGCCTGACCGGTTGATTATTGCGGTCCGCCGGTTGATTCTTTGGCCCGACTGGTTGATTCTTCACCGAAACCGGTCGATTTCTCTTCCAACGGGGTGATTCTTGGCTCCGAACGGTTGATATCTACGCCATTCCGGTTGATTCCTCACCGAAAACGGTCGATTTCTCTTCCAACGGGGTGATTCTTGCCCCCGACCGGTCGATATTTGCGACATAACGGTTGATTCTTCACCGAAAACGGTCGATTTCTCTTCCAACGGGATGATTCTTGGTCCTGGCCGGTCGATTCCTGCACTATTCCGGTTGATTCCTCCGAAAACGATCGATTTCTCTTACGACAGGTTGATTC
>BBCA01000112.1 GCA_001311805.1 Lentibacillus juripiscarius JCM 12147
ATTTTGGCCCCAACGGTCGATTCTGGCCCCGATCGGTTGATTCTAGCCCCAAACGGTCGATTCTGGCCCTCAATCGGTCGATTCCAGCCCCAAACGGTTGATTCTGGCCTCCGAACGGTTGATTCCAGCCTCCAATCGGTTGATTCTGGCCTCCAATCGGTCGATATCTACTCCCACCCGGTTAGTCCCAGCCAAACCGGTCGCTCCCCAACCATAACGAGCAGATATCCACCCCAACTGGGATGGCCTCCCCCACACACTCCCAGCCGCCCAATAAGGATAATCCCGCTCGCGGTTCCTTCTCCGCCCGCCCAATAAGGATAATCCCGCTCGCGGTTCCTTCCCCGCCCGCTCACCCCCACCCCGCCAGTCCATTACAAAAATTGCATTTATTGCATTCCGCTTACAATCCATTAACAATCACCAGAAAATGGGCTTTCGCTGTCGTATTGCTGTGTAAAAACGGGTATGTATGCCAATGTGCAGCAAGATTACGAATGTAAAGGGTGAGGAAATGGAACGGAATGCTTTTTTTGATAATGCGAAACTAGTGCTGATTTTTGGTCGTGTTTGGGCATGTTATTCAGCCGTTCAGGGATGCAGCGGCGGGGATGAATACATTGTATTTGTGGATTTACACTTTCCATATGCCAGCATTTATTTTTCTGGCGGGTTTTTTGCTAAGGGTTCCGGGAAAATAAATTATATGACGAAAATGGCAAAAAAGCTGCTTTTGCCATATTTCATCTTTCAGCTGCTTTATACAGGGTATTTCTTCCTGATTGGCAAAGAAGACTGGCAGGCGGGCATGTTTTATCCGCATTGGTCGTTATGGTTTTTGTTCAGCCTGTTCTGCTGGCATCTGCTTCTGGCTTGGTTCAAAAAACTGCCTGCCGCGACTGGGCTGGCAATCTCCATCGGTATTGGGCTGATTGTTGGTCTGTTTGGGGATATCGGCCATACGTTCAGTCTTTCCAGGACATTCGTATTTTTCCATTTTTCTCTTGGGCTACTGGATGACGAAAGAACAGCTGGCATGGCTGAGACGGACACAGGTTCGGGTGGCTGCACTTGTGGTTATGGCCGCCATTGCAGTGGCTATTTATGTGGCGCCTGATTTCAATTCGGGCTGGCTGCTCGCGTCCAAGTCATACAGTGATCTGGGCATGCCTGATTTGGGTGTTCTTGCACGGTTATTAGTTTATGTACGTCCGCTCTGATGGCTGCCAGTGTGCTTGCCTGGATGCCATCCCATCACAGCCGGCTGACACATCTCGGTGCACGGACACTGTACGTTTATTTGCTGCATGGATTCTTTATCCAATTTTTCCGCGAAGCCGACTTATTTGCTGTCAACCATGTGATTGATGTAATCGGTCTTGGTCTGATGGCCGCCCTTATTGTTCTTGTGCTGGCAAGCCGGCCTGTACTAGGCATCTGGCAGCCGTTCGTGGAAGGAAAACTGTCCATGCTGAAAGGGATGATAAGCGACCGGTTCGGCTACAGACAGGATCAGACGAAGACGAGTGCATAGAAGATATTACCGGCGTTTCGCGCGGATAATAGAAAAAACCAGCCCGTGCTGCGTACTACAGCAACAAACTACGGTGCAAATCTAGCGAAAGAATGAGCTTAACGATGGCAAAGGGAAGGTGTAAACGATGAAGTATGTGTATTTGGCGCAAGCGGTTATCTCGGTTCAGCCGTTTATCAGTTAGCTAAAAATGATCCGGAAATGGACGTATCTGGCACCTATTTGGAAGATCCCGGTGAATTGACTGACTTGCATAAACTGGATGTGAACGAACCGGAGTCATTTTCCGGGTTCTATAAAACCATGCAGCCGGATGTGGTTGTCTGGTCCGTTATGAGTGGTTCCTATGAGGATGAACTGATCAATGAAGGATTGTTCCATCTGCTCACCCATTTGACACCGGAAACGAAATTGGTTTATCTGTCAACGGACTTCGTTTTTACTGACGGGAACGGGCCATATACAGAAGCGGATCCGACTGGCAAGCTGCCGGACGAACACGTTTGGAGCACCTATGCCAATGCAAAAGTGAAAGCTGAGCGGCTGATAACGAAGGAATTGACGAACTACGCTATTTTGCGCGCCGGGCCGATTTACGGGAAAAACAGCCTTGGCAAGCGGGATGAACGGACAGAAGAAATGATTGCTGCACTGGAGCGGGGAAAAAACTGCTGCCTACCGTGATGACCTGATCCGAACGTTTGTGCATGTCGAGGACCTGGCTGACGCGGTCAAGACTTTCATATCGAATGATCGGAAAGGAATCTACCACACTGGACCAAAGCAGAAGGCAAGTTATTACACGTTCATGTACAAAATGGCAGAGCAGCTCGGTTACAATACGGGACTGCTCGAAAAGGCATCAGAAACCGAACTCCCTGATGAAGAAGTGCCAAAGAATACCGCATTAACAACCGAAAAATAGCGAAAGAAACAAATCTCCACTTTCGCACAATGAATTAAAAAATAAGGCCCTTGTCCCGGGTTTTACCTCTCGCTAGTAGGACACACTAAAATTCTCATTAGTGAGGCTTTTTTTTGTTCCGGTTATAGTTAAGTGCTCATTTATGTTAATATTAAAATAAGTTGAAATAACCCTTATTCAGCTAAAATACAAAACTATATCAGCACACGGAGGCGTTAAAAATAAAAAATAACCGGAAATTTATTATAATGTTAACAGTAGTATTAGTTGTATTGGCTGCTTGTGGAAACTCATCACGGGAGTCGGATGCTAAGTCAAACAATGAATCACCAGACAGCAGTACGGCACAAAATGAAAATGGTGGATCACCAGATAAAGGCTCAAAAGAAACAGAGAATAATAAAATGGAA
>BBCA01000113.1 GCA_001311805.1 Lentibacillus juripiscarius JCM 12147
CTGTCCGTAATGGGACAGTATGCGTATCTGAATACATAGGATACGCAAGGCAGACCCGGGGAACTGAAACATCTCAGTACCCGGAGGAAGAGAAAGCAAACGCGATTTCCTGAGTAGCGGCGAGCGAAACGGAACCAGCCCAAACCGAAAAGCTTGCTTTTCGGGGTTGTAGGACACTCCATTGGAGTTACCAAGAATTTCTTAGACGAAGCGGCCTGGAATGGCCAGCCGAAGAAGGTAAGAGCCCTGTAGTCGAAAGGAAATTTCCTCCGGAGTGGATCCTGAGTACGGCGGAACACGAGAAATTCCGTCGGAATCCGGGAGGACCATCTCCCAAGGCTGAATACTCCCCAGTGACCGATAGTGAACCAGTACCGTGAGGGAAAGGTGAAAAGCACCCCGGAAGGGGAGTGAAAGAGAACCTGAAACCGTGTGCCTACAAGTAGTCGAAGCCCGTTTTGGGTGACGGCGTACCTTTTGTAGAATGGACCGGCGAGTTGCGTTCGTATGCAAGGTTAAGTGGAAGACACGGAGCCGAAGCGAAAGCGAGTCTGAATAGGGCGATGGAGTATACGGGCGCAGACCCGAAACCGTGTGATCTACCCATGTCCAGGGTGAAGGTCAGGTAACACTGACAGGAGGCCCGAACCCACGTATGTTGAAAAATGCGGGGATGAGGTGTGGGTAGGGGTGAAATGCCAATCGAACACGGAGATAGCTGGTTCTCTCCGAAATAGCTTTAGGGCTAGCCTCAAGGAATGCGTTCTGGAGGTAGAGCACTGATTGAACTAGGGGCCTTATCGGGTTACCGAATTCAGTCAAACTCCGAATGCCAGTAACGTGACTCCTTGGGAGTCAGACTATGGGTGATAAGGTTCATAGTCGAAAGGGAAACAGCCCAGACCGCCAGCTAAGGTCCCTAAGTATACGTTAAGTGGAAAAGGATGTGGCGTTGCCCAGACAACCAGTATGTTGGCTTAGAAGCAGCCATCATTTAAAGAGTGCGTAATAGCTCACTGGTCGAGTGACGCTGCGCCGAAAATGTACCGGGGCTAAACGTATCACCGAAGCTGCGGATTGTTCATCGAACAATGGTAGGAGAGCGTTCCGGCAGCTGTGAAGTCAGACCGTGAGGACTGGTGGAGCGGCCGGAAGTGAGAATGCCGGTATGAGTAGCGAAAAAAGAGTGAGAATCTCTTTCACCGAATGCCTAAGGTTTCCTGAGGAAGGTTCGTCCGCTCAGGGTCAGTCGGGACCTAAGCCGAGGCCGAAAGGCGTAGGCGATGGATAACAGGCAGACATTCCTGTACCACCTCGTGAGCGTTTGAGCGATGGGGGGACGCAGCAGGATACGGGAAGCGCACCGATGGATGTGTGCGCCCAAGCAGTTAGGAAGTTGGATAGGCAAATCCGTCCAGCAATTCTGAGCTGTGATGGGGAGGTCAATTGCGACCGAAGTTCCGGATTCCACACTGCCAAGAAAAACCTCTAGTGAGTTCACAGGTGCCCGTACCGCAAACCGACACAGGTAGGCAAGGAGAGAATCCTAAGGTGACCGGGAGAACTCTCGTTAAGGAACTCGGCAAAATGACCCCGTAACTTCGGGAGAAGGGGTGCTCACACGAGTGAGCCGCAGTGAATAGGCCCAAGCGACTGTTTACCAAAAACACAGGTCTCTGCGAAGCCGAAAGGCGAAGTATAGGGGCTGACACCTGCCCGGTGCTGGAAGGTTAAGGGGATGCGTTAGCGCGCTTGGCGCGCGAAGCGTTGAACCGAAGCCCCAGTAAACGGCGGCCGTAACTATAACGGTCCTAAGGTAGCGAAATTCCTTGTCGGGTAAGTTCCGACCCGCACGAAAGGTGCAACGACTTGGGCACTGTCTCAACGAGAGACCCGGTGAAATTATACCATGCGTGAAGATGCGCATTACCCGCGACAGGACGGAAAGACCCCGTGGAGCTTTACTGCACCTTGATATTGAATGTTGGTACAGCTTGTACAGGATAGGTGGGAGCCGTCGAAGCGTGAGCGCTAGCTTACGCGGAGGCACCCGTGGGATACCACCCTGGCTGTACGAACATTCTAACCCAGGGCCGTAATCCGGTCCGGAGACAGTTTCAGGCAGGCAGTTTGACTGGGGCGGTCGCCTCCCAAAAGTAACGGAGGCGCCCAAAGGTTCCCTCAGAATGGTTGGAAATCATTCATAGCGTGTAAAGGCAAAAGGGAGCTTGACTGCGAGACCTACAAGTCGAGCAGGGACGAAAGTCGGGCTTAGTGATCCGGTGGTTCCGCATGGAAGGGCCATCGCTCAACGGATAAAAGCTACCCCGGGGATAACAGGCTTATCTCCCCCAAGAGTTCACATCGACGGGGAGGTTTGGCACCTCGATGTCGGCTCATCGCATCCTGGGGCTGTAGTCGGTCCCAAGGGTTGGGCTGTTCGCCCATTAAAGCGGTACGCGAGCTGGGTTCAGAACGTCGTGAGACAGTTCGGTCCCTATCCGTCGTGGGCGCTGGAAGTTTGAGAGGAGCTGTCCTTAGTACGAGAGGACCGGGATGGACACACCGCTGGTGTACCAGTTGTTCCGCCAGGAGCACAGCTGGGTGGCTACGTGTGGTCAGGATAAGTGCTGAAAGCATCTAAGCATGAAGCCCCCCTCAAGATGAAACTTCCCATCACTTCGAGTGAGTAAGATCCCTCATAGACGATGAGGTTGATAGGTCCGGGGTGGAAGCGTGGTGACACGTG
>BBCA01000114.1 GCA_001311805.1 Lentibacillus juripiscarius JCM 12147
GGAAAAAGTGGGGATAATTCGTTATCCCCACTTTTTCGTTGGGAAATCAGCCGAAAAAAAAAAAGTCCTTTTTCAGTAGTCTCAACCTGTCCTCGCATCCCGCAGCAATAAACCCTGCTTCTGTCCCCATTAGGGACTGGAAGCAGGGTTTTCGTTTTACGAGTTATTTTCTTGTTGTTCTGCCGTTTTGTCTTCTGTTTTCTCTTCCGCTTGTTCGTTCGGCTCGTCGGCACTTTCATTTTCGTCTGCTTTTTCTTCTTTATTTTCTTGCTTATCGTTACCGTTGCCAAAGTCTTCATCATAAGCTTTCCCGTAACGATAGTCACTGGCGTCTATCGGTTCCCAGTCCTCATAAGGCTCATAGAACCGCAGCAGGTCACCGTTCAGAACCTCATCATTCAGACTTAGTTCGTAGTGAACCTGTTCTTTTCGTTCCTTCATTTGTTCTGTCGGTTCTTCAATCACTTCTCCCGACGAATTATCATAAAACTTACCTTTAACGTAGCTGTATTCTTCCGTCATGAAGTCGCCATTACGGAACGGCACAAATTCTTATGCTCTTTGGAGAACATATCCGAACCGAACTGAATAAAGTTCTTGGCGTCAATTCCCAGCAAATGCAGCATTGTTGGCATGACGTCCACCTGACCGGTAAATTCATGATTGATGCCCTGTCCATCAACTCCAGGCACACGAATCATATAAGGAACCCGCTGCAAATTCGCATTTTTCAATGGTGTGATTTCTTCGCCCAGAACCTCTTTCATCGCCCGATTATGATTTTCCGAGATACCGTAGTGGTCCCCGTAAATCATAATAACGGAGTCTTCATACAGTCCTTTTTCCTTCAAATCCTGGAAAAATTGCTTAAGTGATTCATCCAGATAACGGGCAGTCTGGAAATACCGGTCAACCGTTCCATCACCAGTCTCGGCAGCTTCAATTGATTCCTCACCCTCATCCAAAACAAATGGATAATGGTGCGTTAACGTCATCATGTGTGCGTAAAAAGGTCCTTCCTTCTCATCCAATGTTTCAATTAGCGGCATGGATTGTTTGAAGAATGGCTTATCCTTCAGACCATAATTAATCACATTTTCCCTGCTCATATCATAATAGGAGGAGTCATAAAACTTATCCACGCCTAGATATTTGTAAATTTGATTCCGGTTCCAGAATGATCCCTCATCTCCATGGAACACCGCACTTGTATAATCCTGTTTTTGACCCATGATAGCTGGCAGCGATTGATACGTGTTCGTTCCTTTTGTTACAAATGCAGCACCCTGTGGAGTACCGTACAGCGAATTGTCCAGCAGGAACTCCGCATCAGCCGTCTTTCCCTGCCC
Source organism: Lentibacillus juripiscarius JCM 12147 (assembly GCA_001311805.1). The sequence goes on from BBCA01000114.1 coordinate 1,350, forward strand.
CGTCTGATGGAAGAAATTATCAAAATACGTGAAATTCTTGCTCTCATCATGAACAAGCGAATTCAGGAATGGTGTTACCTCTTCCCCATTTAGCTTAAAGTCAATCAGAAATGACTGAAAGGACTCCAAGTGAATCTTAATAATATTTTTGCCTTTTGCCTTACCGAAGAATTCAGCATTCGGTTCAGCGTATTTTTTATTCGTATAGTTTTCCACTTCGGTGATGTCTTCACTGGAAGCCATCGACCGTTTTGCACTGGCCTTCACTGTCTGCATCGTATTGAAAACGGCAAAGTTAGGCGCACCGAGATATTTAACAATATAGTTATTATCAAACACACGCTCTAGCAGCTGCGGGCGGTCCATCTCTGCCAACCCTAAATTGACCGTAAACACAATCACACCAGAAGCCAGTACAGCAAACGGCTTTCTCAGACTCAGGCGTGCCGGGGACCAATTCACTTTCCATTTTGCATACAGCACACCCAAAACAATAAGATCCAGCAAATAAAGAAAATCGTGCCACTCAGCCAATCCAAGAAAACTTTTGCCGATAGTGCCGGCATTATCCGTCTGCATCAGCGTTTTGCACTGTAATAAAGTTGCCGAAATCGCGATAAAAATAACGTTGGCATACATAAACAAGGTCAGCAGCGTATCAATAATCAATAGTGTGATACCGAATCGCTTCCCCTTAAAAAATAACGCAAATCCCAGCAAAACCAACCCCGAACTCAACGGATTGATAAACAGCAAAAAAGTGCTGCAGTACATTGCTGACTCCTAAATCAAACTCCGAAATATATATAATATACGTCTTCATCCAAAACAGGATTAATGCAAGCAAGAAAAATCCCATCTTAGCAGACCATAACTTTTTAATTTTATCCACTATTATTCACCTCAACTAATTAACTTGCTTAATCTATCCTTCGATGTTTATCCCATATTCTATGCTGACTGTGCCTAATCCTCTTACTATTAAGCAATGAAACTTTTAATAACAATACAACTAAACCAAACACTATTGTACACCCATAACGCAAATATGTTAAGACCCAATTTTAAGGAAGCAAATGGGACGTGGGGACAGGCTGACAGGCTCCTTGTCCCAGTTCACGAGATATGGGGACGGGTTCTGTGTCCCAGGTTCAACTGGCATGAAAATGGGACGATGGACCCATCCTCTTCCAATCGAACACCAACAAAAAAGTGCCACGCAGGACACTTTTTCTTTTCCAGAAACGATTGTAGCAGTAAACGAATCTCACAATTACATTCGACAAAATCGGGAAG
>BBCA01000115.1 GCA_001311805.1 Lentibacillus juripiscarius JCM 12147
CCGGTTGATTTCTTCTTGCCCAACGGTTGATACCCACCTCGATCCGGGTGATTCTTGCCATCTACCGGGTGATTTCTCCCGTAAACCGGTCGATTCCTCCTGCCCAACGGTTGATTCCCACCTCAATCCGGGTGATTTTTGCCACCGCCGGGTGATTTTCCTTTTCCAGCGGTTGATTTCTCACACAAACAGGTTGATAGTCGTCCGAATCCGGTTGATATCACCAGCCATGAGACACCGCCTCACTGTCCATGTCACCGTCCACCCTCACTCGCCCTTCCCAGTCGCATCCGGTTCCTAGCAAACTACCAGCTAACCATTTCTGTATTAATCCGGCTGATGCCAAGGCCGGGCTTTTCACCAAATGTTATATGCCTGCCGTCGTAGCGGATGCCGCCTTCCATCGTGTCGCTGGCAAGCATCAATGGGGCATCAAAATCATACCTGGTTACATTCGGCTGGCTGGCGGCAAAGTGGGCTGCAGCTGTGATGCCGATGCCGGTTTCGATCATGCTGCCGGTCATGCATTCCACCTCATAGGCTTCGGCGAGTTTGGCAATTTTCAGTGCCTCATGGATACCGCCCGCCTTCATCAGCTTGATGTTTATCAGATCTGCTGCCTGCGTTTCCAGCACCCGTCTTGCATCGTGAACGGAAAAAACACTTTCGTCCGCCATGATCAGGGTGCCGGTGTTTGTTGTTACATGGCGCAATCCAGTCAGGTCATGGCGCTTGACCGGCTGCTCAACCAGTTCGATGTCCAGCCGAGTGTTTCCATTTTACGGATGGTCTTGACTGCCTCTTTTGCCTGCCAGCCCTGGTTGGCGTCAAGGCGAATCAGCGGCTCCGGTCCGACTTGCTCCCGGATGGTTTCGATGCGTTTAATGTCGGTCAGGCTGTCATCGCTGCCGACTTTTACCTTTAGAACGTTGAATCCTTGATCCATACAGGTTTGGGCATGGGCAGCCATTTCATCCGGCTGGTTCACACTGACCGTGTAGTCGGTTTCGATTGCAGACTGGTACCCGCCCAGAAATGTAAACAGCGGCATGCCAGCATATTGAGCAAGGCAGTCGTACAGGGCCATATCAACGGCAGCTTGGCACTCGTGTTGCCGACAGCGCTTTTAGCCAGTTCCTCAAACACCTGTTCACGGGCGAGCAATGACATGCCGCAAAGCTTTGGTTTAATGATTTCATTGATGGCAGCGTCAATCCCGGCCAGACTGTCACCGGTGATCACATGAGTCGGGGGTGCTTCCCCCCAGCCGGTAATGCCGTTATCACACGTCACCTTCACCATAATCGTCTTTGCATCAGTCACGGTGCGCAGTGCTGTTTTGAACGGCGTATTTAGTGGAATCGACGCATAGCCTGTTTCGATTGTCTGTATGTTCATCATCATGTCTCCTTTTGCTACGGCAGCCGCCAATTTTGTTCTGGCCGGGGATCGTTCTTCACTCCTGGTTCTACCGTCAACGATCGCTTCGATGCTGATAAATAAGCATGAACACCGAGTGGAACGGCGAAATGCGGCAAACAATGCCCGATTTTAAACCCGGTGATGACCGGACAAGCAAGCTCGGCAAAATAATCGTCAAACACCTGCTGCAATGTGAGGGAGGGCTGTTTAGGATCCGGTTCCGCATTACGGAAATCACCGACGATAATCCCGGCCGCTTCCTGCAGTTTGCCGGCGAGCCGTAGCTGGTTCAGCATCGAATCAACCCGGTACGGCGCTTCCCCGATATCCTCGATAAGCAGTAGTTTCCCATTTGTATCCATTTCAAATGGCGTTCCGAGCGTGCTGACCAAAAGAGACAGATTCCCACCGGTAAGTGGTCCTTCCGCTTCACCGGGCACCATTATTTCCAGCGGAGAAATCGACTCGGTATAGTGCAGTTCCGCTGGAAAAACAGTTGCCGGAACAGGCTTGCTGACAGCTGGTCAAAATCCTTATCCGCGATGTCAGATGCCGGCATTGGCCCGTGAAAAGTTGTGAGCCCTGTCTGTTGCTGAATGGCTGTGTGCAAATACGTGATGTCACTGTAGCCCCAAATGATTTTGGGATGTTTCCGGATCAACTGATAATCGATCTTATCGGCAATCCGGGCTGTCCCATATCCACCACGGGCAAAATAATCGCACGGACGGACTCATCCGCAATCATGCTGTGCAAATCGTTCAGCCGCTCCTCATCCGTTCCAGCCAAGTACCCGTGCTGGCTGCCAATCGTCGAGCCAAGTTTGACGTGGAGACCCATTTTCCTAAAAAAGGGAACGGCCTTCTCCAGATGCTCCTTTTCCACCGGGCTTGCTGGTGCGATGATGCCAATAGTGTCCCCTTCATGCAGACGTTCCGGTTTCACCTGTATCAAGCCTTCTTTCTGTAAAAATGAGGACGTGGGACAGGCTCCTTTATCCGAGGTGTCGCTCAAGTTCTGGACGCTCTCGCTCGAGTTCGAGACGCGCTCGCTCGAGTTCGAGACGCG
>BBCA01000116.1 GCA_001311805.1 Lentibacillus juripiscarius JCM 12147
AGGTCTAAGGACAGATCAGTTCGTTCCGTACCTTTATTATTTATTGGCTCCAGGAGGTTTAACATGATATCAAAAGAAAAACTGGAACGCATAAATGAGCTGGCGAAAAAGTCTAAAGAGGAAGGTCTGACAGTAAAAGAGCAGACCGAACAAAAAGCTTTGCGGGAAGAATATTTGCAAAATGTGCGAAAGTCGTTTAAAAATCAGCTAAAATCCATGACCGTGAAAGATCCTGAAGGCAATGATGTTACACCTAGGAAAGTCCGGGATATGCAAGAGAGAAATAAAAAAATTAAAACGCTGTATTCATGCTTGTTGCAGAACTAGTTTCGTTATAGAATTAGGAAGGATATAAAAATCACGAATGGAAAGGGGTATCACTTTGTCGCAATATACTGAGCAGCTATCGATCAATACAATCCGAACACTGGCAATTGATGCGATTGAAAATGCAAATTCCGGTCATCCCGGCCTGCCAATGGGGGCCGCACCAATGGCATATACATTATGGACCGATTTTATGACCCATAACCCTAAAACGCCAGCTGGTTTAACCGGGATCGTTTTGTTCTGTCAGCAGGTCATGGCTCGATGCTTCTGTATGGGCTCCTGCACCTGTCCGGCTACAATGTAACGATGGATGATCTGAAATCTTTCCGCCAGTGGGGATCCATAACCCCAGGGCATCCGGAAGTGCACCATACAGATGGCGTGGAGGCTACAACTGGACCACTTGGACAGGGAATCGCCATGTCGGTTGGAATGGCTATGGCTGAAGCACATCTGGCGGCAACATACAATAAACAAGACTTTTCTATTATTGACCACCATACATATGCACTTGTGAGCGATGGTGACCTGATGGAGGGAATTTCTCATGAGGCGGCTTCATTGGCAGGTCACTTGGGGCTTGGCAAGTTAATTGCTTTGTATGACTCCAACGATATTTCGCTGGACGGAGAGTTGAACCGTGCGTTCTCCGACAATACAGAAGAGCGTTTCAAGGCATATGGATGGCAGGTATTACGGGTGGAAGACGGCAATGACCTGAATGAAATTCGAAATGCGATTACAAAGGCTAAAGAAAATACACAACAGCCTACATTAATTGAAGTAAAAACAGTCATTGGATATGGATCACCTAACAAATCCGCTTCGGCAGCGTCCCACGGGGCTCCGCTCGGTGAAGATGAGGTGAAATTAACGAAAGAGCATTATGAGTGGTCTCATGATGCATTCCATGTTCCAGATGAAGTATATAAGGATTTCCAGGCTAAAACAGAAACAAAAGGTGCTAAGGCTGAAGAGAACTGGAGCAGCTTATTTGAAAGCTATAAGGAAAAATATCCTGAAGCAGGTGCTGAACTTGAACGTGCAATAAATGGGGAGTTGCCTGAAGACTGGGATAAAAATCTCCCTGTATATAGCACGGAAGAGGATGCAAAAGCAACACGTGCTACCTCCGGTGAAGTCCTGAATGAAATTTCGAAGTCCGTCCCGTACTTTTTGGCGGGAGTGCAGACCTCGCAGGGTCCAACAAAACCACTGTCAAAGAAAAAGAGGACTTCTCCCGTAAAAATCATGCTGGCAAAAATATCTGGTTCGGTGTCCGAGAATTTGCAATGGCTGCTGCAGTCAATGGCATGGCACTCCACGGCGGAGTTAAGCCATATGCAGGCACATTTTCGTGTTTAGTGACTACTTGCGCCCGGCATTGCGGCTCTCAGCCATTATGAACAACCCAGTCACCTATGTCTTTACACATGATTCCATTGCTGTCGGAGAGGATGGCCCAACCCATGAGCCAATTGAACAGCTCCCATCTCTTAGGGCAATGCCAGGTCTGTCGCTCATCCGCCCGGCTGATGGCAATGAAGTGCAGGCTGCATGGCGATTGGCACTGGAATCGAATGATAAGCCAACTGCCCTTGTACTGACAAGACAAGGTGTACCTGTACTTGAAGGAACAAAGGACCAGGCATATGAAGGTGTCAAAAAAGGCGCCTATACAGTAAGCAAATCAGAAAAAGACACCCCTGATGCACTGCTGCTGGCGTCGGGTTCAGAGGTACAACTTGCTGTCAGGGCCAAAGAGGCGCTAAAGGAGAAAAATATTGATGTGAGCGTCGTCAGTATGCCATCATGGGACAGGTTTAATCAGCAGGATCGTTCGTATAAAGACAGTGTTCTCCCTCCTGACGTGAAGAAGCGACTTGCAATTGAAATGGCTGCTCCATTCGGCTGGGAAAGATATACAGGCGATGAAGGCGATATATTGGCCATCGATCAGTTCGGAGCCTCAGCTAAAGGTTCTAAAGTTGTGGAAGAATATGGATTCACTGTTAACAACGTCGTGAAGCGGGTAGAAGCACTTCTCGGCTGAATGATTATGACAAAAGTGACTTCCTTTACAGGGAGGTCACTTTTTT
>BBCA01000117.1 GCA_001311805.1 Lentibacillus juripiscarius JCM 12147
GTATTTATGAAATTCATTCATTCCAGCAAATCTATATGCATGAGATGAGCTATTTTTTCACAATCATTTCGCAGTTCGGGTATGCGCTGAAAATGAACGAGCAGACTTTGCACCAACACTGGCTGCGGATGTTCCTTGCCAGTCTCTTCTAACAGCACCGCCATCGCTTCATGGAGTTGCTCGGTTTTCTCTTCCGGCAGCTTTACTGAGTCGATCGTCGATTTCATGGAAAATAAAATATCCTGAATCGCCTGCTCGCCCTGGTACATCGCAGGAATTGCCTCTTCTTTGATCAGCGGCGCCTCCCCCTGTCTCCGCATACCCGCTGCTACGTCGTCCATTCTTCGTACGAGATAGGCACCCAATTGGTTCCCACTAATGTGCATATCATCCATAACCATCCATTTGAAATAGCCGTTCATTAGCCCTTCCATCTGAATAATAAGGTCCGTAACATACGGCGACATGCTGCTTCCGTAAATGGCGATTATATTTTCTCGGAGCCAAAAAAATGCTCCCGCTTCATTTTCCGGATGGCCATCTCCGACTGTGTGCCCATTGTAATGTTTCGCGCAGCTGCATCGTAAGAAAATCTTTATATTCGTACAAATAACCGGCCACTACTTCAATTTGCCGGGCCAGACGCTCGCGTGGAGAGAGGTCCTCTTGTTTCGCCGCCTCCACCTGCCTACTAATCTCCTCGTGATAATGATCGAGCGCCGTCAGGATAAAGTCCTTCTTGGATTGGAAGTGCAAATAAAACGCACCCTTGGAAACCCCGGCCTCAGCCGCAATTTCCTCAATGGACGTACGGTAATAGCCTTTCTCCGCAATCAGCTTCATCCCGGCCTCGATTAAATTCATTTTTTTCGGATTCATGATTGCTAACACCTGTTTCTTTTTTGAAATGTGGGGACAGCGAAACGGACGAACTGGTGCGGGCAGCTTTCCCCGGGGAATGCGGACTTGAGCCGCGGCCGGATGCTTGGCGCTCGGGAGACGCTATGTAGCTCGGGCTGGCGGCTGGTGCTCGGGCTGGCGGCATTTTGGCCTGGCGCTCGGAAGACGTAGTTTGGCTCCGGCTGGGCATATAGCCGGATGCCCGGGCTGGAACGCATGGCCGGGTGCTCAGGCGATGCTGTTTGGCTCGGGCTGTGGCCGGCGCTCGGGCAGTACCGTGCAGCTCGAGCTGCGGCGTTTGGCCGACGCTCAATCGTTGCGAGCAGACCCTCAAGAGGTTCCGTTCCGTTCTATACTAACCAGTCAGTCAGTTTCCCATTTTACTGCTTTTAAGAGATCAATTCAAGAAAAAACATTTTGCCTGTGAGGAGATATTTTTGGGGGGTCACGCAGGCTGGCTGCTAATTACCTGGAATCCGTGGCATGCAGTTATTCATCCTCTATCAGCAGCGGGAACATTAAGAATCCTGCGGGATGGAAGGCTGCGTTCGCGGCGACACTCGCGGGCGCCTGCACTAGCACGTCTTGTGCGTCGTAGTATATTCCCACTGCGTAGCTAGGAGACCATTTCAATACGGATTCCATGGAAAGGCATTATCCCCGAAAAAGAACGAGCGATTCATCTTGGCGATAATCTGACTCGTCCGCTTATCCTGCTGATCAAACGACTGTAAGGAAGCATTTACATACAAGCCGGTTCCATCATAAAAGGTCACATACGTCCGGTCATCACGCTGCTCTACCGCTTTAATATGGTAGTAAGACAGCCAGACATTATCCTTCTTTTTCGACGAAGATGTCGGCAGCATATACACCCCTTTTTCCGGAATAACCGGCACCGGTACCTTGCTGTTCACATTCAGCATCTTACGCACGGACTTCCGCCTGCCCTCAAGCGTCGAGCCATACAACACACACGAATGATCAATAATCTGCTCCGGACGGTACACCGAATGTTTTTTGCGCCCCGTTTCCAAAATAAGTGAGCGGTAATACGCCGAATCCTTTGTTAAAATCGCCTTCGTTTGCTGCGAAATCATATAAATCGGTGATGCATAATGTCCCTCCATATCGTCCCCTCCGGCCAATGTATTAGTATGTGAATTAAAAAATTAAACTAAGACTATTGTACTACGATTGCCCTCGATAATCTATTTATATTAGAAACATTTTTCCAATAATTTCGGGAAATAGTAGTTCAGATGGGTTGGTGGGAATTCGGATTGGCAGCGGAGCGGTGGGTATCAACCGGTTAGGGGAAATATCAACCGGTGTGCGGCAAGTATCAACCGATTATGGG
>BBCA01000118.1 GCA_001311805.1 Lentibacillus juripiscarius JCM 12147
GTTTGGGGCCGGGACGCGCGAGTTTCTCGGTTTTCGCGAGAGTTTGGCCCGGGGATGCGCGACTTCCCCGATTTTCGCTCGAGTTGGGGCTGCTTTCGCTCGAGTTGGGGCCGCTCTCGCTCGAGTTGGAGGCGCCCTCGCTCGATTTGCGGGTGCTGTCGCTCGATTTGGTGCTGCTCTCGTTCGATTTGGTGCTGCTCTCGCTCGAGTTGCGGGTGCTCTCGCTGGATTCAGCTCCCCCCTAACCCGGCCTCCAATAGAAAAGCCCCGGATGGCACCGGGGCTTTTCATATTTTATGTTCGGTTTTTGGCTTCGATTTTTTTACTGCCTAGGATGAGGTAATTGAGTTCTTCTTTTGGTATATTGTTCAGTTCGGTCCGGTTGGCGAGGTAGAATGCGACGCCAAGTGCGATCCAGATGACAAGTGCGATTAGTGATTCAATCCCTAATGCAGCCGGGGAGCCGGGTATTAACAAGAGCCCAAGAAATGTGACGCTTGCCAGCATGCCCAGGCCGGCGATTGTTTTTTCCATGGTGCGACGACATGTTTTTCGTATCGAAGTCCTTATCTTTTTCCATTTGAATAGGGTGAACGCGGTAAAACAAGTATAGAAATACGCTATCGTCACGCCGATCGATGACATGTCAACCACCCACGTAAGTGCCTGGCGCCCGAACCATGGCGCAATGGCTGCAACAACGACCGTGAAAATGATCCCAATATATGGTGTTTTATATTTCGGATGCAATTTGGAAAATGCTCCCGGAATAATTTTCGCACGTGACATGGCGAATAACAGACGGCTTGATGAAATGATGAATCCATTCAGGCCGGTAAAAATCCCCATCGTCAGTGCGGTCACGAGAATGACGAGCCCCATGTTGCCGAGCAGGCCTTGGATGGCTGCTCCTGTGCCCCACGTCGCTTCCTGTGAGACGAGCTGCTGCCACGGTTCAATCATTGATGTGGCAATGATCATCATGCTGTACAAGAGCGCCGCAAAGAAAATGGCCAAATGATGAGCATGAATGCTTTTCTGGAGGAAAAATGAAATTCCTCCGCTGCCTGTGGAACATTGTCAAAACCGACATATGCCCACGGCGCGATCGCAACAATCGAGATGATGGCAGCAAATGCGGTTGTGTCGGTCGGAAACAGCGGTGCGACATTCGACAAACCGGAACCAGGCTGCGCGCCCACCATAAATGTAATAGTGATGACGCCGATGACCATGACGGAGCAAAATACAAACTGCATGCGGCCGGAGAGCCCCGTACCTTTAATGTTGAAATACCCAAAGATGCCGAGAATGGCGGATGCGATGATGACCTCCATCAAATACACATCCCAGCCAGCAATTGTGTACATATGAACATTTTTCGAGAACTGCCGGAAAAACAAACTTAACCATTAATGCGAATGCGGATGCGTTCAGTGCGACAATGCACAGGTAGCCGAGTGTTAAAAACCATCCGCTGATAAAACGCGTGCGTCCGTCCGAGGCTGATATATGAATAGGCGAATTCGCCTCCTGAAACGGGAAAGCTTTTGATGAGAAATCCATAGCTGACAGCAATCAGCATCATTAAAAGTGCGCCGATGCTGAATCCAAGAATAACACCTAATGGCCCGGCTGTGGACATCCAGGTTGTCGGCTGCACAAATGCCCCCCAGCCAATTGATGATCCCAGCGCAATTGCCCAGACCCAGTGTGGCTTCAGTGTCTTCTTCAGTGTCGTTCGTTCTTCCATGTTTCGTCTCCTTTAAGTGTAGCGCTTTTTGGTACATCTTCTGTTATACCAGATACCGTATATGTTCGCAAAATTCATATGACTAGGAATATGGGAGGTATGTACCCTTAAAATGGTGCTATATACGAACCTATGAGCGAGAAAACAAAATTTGAATGAATTTCGGGCGATACCAAGCGTCGTGCAGTCGAGTTGCCGATTCAGGCGGGACGGACAGGCTCCTTGTCCCAGTTTGGTGGTGCGAGTCTTGGCTTGGGTTGCGTGAGTTTCGGCCCGGGGCGCGCGAGTTTCCTGATTTTCGCGCGAGTTTCGGCCCGGGTCGCGCGAGTTTTCGGCTCGGGCCGCGCGACTTCCCGATTTCG
>BBCA01000119.1 GCA_001311805.1 Lentibacillus juripiscarius JCM 12147
TGACAGCGTATAATGCAAAATAAGTCAAGCACCGTTTTTATTTAAAAATGGGTAACTTTAACTTAGCCTTCGAATTTAAAGATTTTTCCGAAAAGCCATCTACCACAGAACTTTATCATAGGGGTCCCTCTGGAACGTGAAAGGATCTCGCTTTTTCATCCTGCAGAGGATACAACCTAGCAAATGCAAACTTGGATTTTCACGTATTATTCGTACTTACAGGACAAGATCCATAACGCTGTCACTCGAGGTCTTAAGAAGCCTCAGGCACCAAATTCAATGTGATCTAACGTCCCAGAGGAACCCCCATTGTTAAATAAAATAACGTTACAACTATTTCATAATTTGTACAAAACAAGAACCGGCAATCACAAAGCCCTGACTGAGGTGAAAACTACCATGTGCAGCTCATTTCTTAGTCAATTCAAAACTGCTATTAAGCTGATAAATAATTGTCAGGAGCAACAAACTTCTCGTAGAAATATTTCACATTTTACTATATAATTTCTTACTTAATTGATCATGCAGCGTATAGTTTTTCTGTTCTGTACGATACAGTGTCTGATACCTGATCATCGAAAATGCCAAGCGAATCATCCGATTTCCCAAGGCAATATAAGCTTGACGATGGTGCTTTCCACGCGCTTTCATAGTTTCAAATCTCTGTTTCATTTCAGGGTTATTCGAGGCTAAGGATCTCCCTACCTGGTACACAACATTCCGGAATACTCTCCTCCCTTGCTTGGAAACCGCATAATAGGAAGGGCTCCTGCCTCCAGACTGTATGACTGTCGGATTTGTCCCCGCCATTTTTATTAATTGCCCTGCATGATCGAAATCAGAGTTATTCCCCATCTCTGCGTAAAGCTCTGCGCCCGTTACAACCCCAATGCCAGGTACACTAAGAATAACTGCACCTTCTGTCTGAATAAATAAATCCTGAATCTCTTTTTCCAATTCGCTGATTTGTTTCATCAGCTGTTCCAGCTGATCCAGTTTTTGATCCAAAAGAAACTGTTCCGCCTCCACGGCCTCCTTAGGCTTGGAAATGGAATCCCGCGAGAAATCAAGTAGGATTTCAATTGATTTATCCCGTATTTTCAAGTTCTCACGGACAGAAACAGCCCGCAGTCCTTCTTCTCCAAGTTCTAGAATGTCGGTCGAATGCAGGCAATGCCGCATCAGATAACGGGGAGCTTTCCCGAACAGCTTGGAGAAAGGTTGAATGTGCTTGCGTTTCCCGTTTATCCAAACACTTTTCCCTTGAAACTCGCGGAAAATGTGATCCACATAAACACGAATCTGATTTTGCACAGCACTCTCTTCTTCTACCAGTGCACGACGGGCACGCGTTAGCGTCTGAAGTTTATGGATATCACCCGATGATAATTCGCTTGATGTCCCCCGATTATGCATAATAGATTGCACAATCGCCATCAGATCAAGATTATCTGTCTTTGACCAGTTCAACAGGGCCTGACGTTCCTGTGCTGTGGTCGCGGCATTTAAAACACGGACATGATAGCCCTCTGCCTTGCAGGCCCACACAAGATCCTCGTAATAATGCCCCGTGGTTTCAATCCCTACAACAACCTCTTTCATATGATGACGCTGTTTCTCCGCTTGGATAAACTGTTTCACTTTAGTAAACCCGGTACTTGATGCATCAAACTCAAAAGGTCTGACTAATATATCCCCATAAAACGTACAAATCGTCGCTTTGTGTGTATACTTCGCCGCATCTATCGCTACGAGCAACAGGTTTTCAGATCCAGTGTTTCTAACAAAATTTGCCCAACAACTTCCCATTTTCCCTTGAATATGATTAAATGATGGATATACCATCGTTTTCACTCCTTTAAGGTTTA
>BBCA01000120.1 GCA_001311805.1 Lentibacillus juripiscarius JCM 12147
GGCACTTGATCGAAATACTGGAGCAATCATATGTGCCATCCCCGCCTCATCCGACACTCGTGGTTGACTGGTCAGTCTAATAGGTAAACTTTATCCGGAATGGTACGTTTTTGGTTCGCCTATCATCATCCACCTGCCATCGGATGCTAAAAAATCCCCTTTTAATCAGGGGATTTTTGATTCAATCAGCGAACGATATTACTGGTTGTTATCTTCGTCATCGTTCGTGTCGTTATTGTTGGTACGGTCATTGTTAAAATTGTTTTCGTCGTTGTTCATACCGTTGTTCTCGTCCTGATTGTTACCGGTGCCATCTTGATTGTTCTCAGCACCATCCTGGTTTGTACCGGTGCCGTCTTGATTGTTCTCAGCACCATCCTGGTTTGTATCAGTGCCGTCCTGATTGGTGCCATTTTCGTCATTGTTGTCAAGCTGCGGATCGTCCTGATTATTTCCGTTCATATCAGGATTTTCTTCCTCTTGATTCAATGGTGCTTCATCTTCGCCATCATTAGCTGGATCGTCCTGGTTGTCATTTCCGCACGCAGCTACCAATGAAAGAGCCAGAATCGGCGCACCAATTTAAAAAGCCACTTTTTTTGCATAACAGTTTCCCTCCTTTGTTGTTCGGTATCGCCAATAGCTTTACCATTTTGCTGGGAACTGATACTTATTTTTCGAAAATGGTGGGATGCGTGCGGAAAAAAAATGTTGAAATATGTTTATTATTGTCGCCAGTTTTTGATTCGTCAATTTTTGGCATGTAACTTCTGCCAAAAATTCTCCACTATAATGTGGAGAATTTCATCTGCAGTGTTTGTACTAAATTGGCGAAATGCCTCATCGCCAGCGGTTCTGTCCGCATGCTGCTTCGCCTCACCGCAATTTCTATATGGTTTGTAGATTGTAGAGGCTTCGTTTATCTTACGGTGCCTCACTGAATTGCAAATGTTATTTCCGCTTCACAAGCCACCTCACCATCAACGGTAGCCACGCCTTTTTCCTTTGCCAACTGGGCCTTTAATCCGAACAATTTCCACTTCCAACTGTAGCTGTTCCCCCGGTTTAACCTGGCGCTTGAAACGGCATTTGTCCAGCCCGGCCAAAAAGCCGATTTTCCCTTTGTTTTCCTCAATCCCAAGAACGCCAATTGCCCCCGTCTGCGCCAGCGCCTCCACAATCAGAACGCCCGGCATCACTGGATAATCCGGGAAATGACCCTGAAAAAAAGGCTCATTGGCCGTCACATTTTTCACCGCAGTAACCCGCTCGCCTTCCTCGATTTCTGTCACTTTGTCAACAAGCAAAAATGGATAACGGTGCGGAATCGTTTCCTTAATCTGTTGAATATCCATCCGAATCTCTCCTTATCGTATGTATGCTGCGTCCATTATAGCAAAAAATAGAAAAAGATGCGTGCGGTGGCGGGCATTTTCCTGACGTGCAAGGGGGAGTGGAAAAGGATTAGTTCCGATGTGTGTTCGAGGCCGACGTAGGTAGCGACGGGCGGATGTTTGTTGGAGATGAGGCGATATTTCCTGCGAACGGGCTAAGGCACGAGGTGGCAGTGTTGATATCTGCTGACGACCGGTCGATAAATGTCCACGACATCTTTGATTGTTCACAACGAGCGGATGTTTGAGAGGACCGGTTGATTTTCACACACGAACGGGCGATTCTCTCCCAAAACCGGTTGATTTCCGCACCCAAACGGGCGATTACCTTCCCATTCCGGTTGATTCTCGCACACGAACGGGCGATTCTCTCCCCACTCCGGTTGATTCTCGCACGCAAACGGTCGATTCC
>BBCA01000121.1 GCA_001311805.1 Lentibacillus juripiscarius JCM 12147
CCTGAATTATTCATACTTCCAAACTAAGTCCTTTTAACTTTAAAACAGGATGTTCTTTTGGCCTTCCAGCCCCCTAAAATAAATGCAATGGAAAAAGCGACAAACTGTAAAGGGAAGTTTCACCAAAAACTGCCCAATTTGGACATACGTCCCCCTTGGTCTTACCATCGTTTTTTTAATGGCGAAGGAAGCGACTATTGTCTCATTCCAGCTTTAACGTTTGAACACGTCGTATCACATCCCAGAAAAATGATTGGTATACAAAGCTGGACGATAATTTAAAGTAAAGGGACCGTCCTGACTTGACCAGCTTGCTGGCTGCTTTGACAACTTTCGTACGGATGGTTTGGATTTGCATGTTCTTTTGGCCTTCCGGAAAACAGAGTGTCCGCAGCCAGTTAGTCAAGTTATACGCCAACAGACTCAACATCATTCTCACTTCGTTCGTTGTGAAAGAATGACTGCTCATACGATCCAGGTAAAAACCGTTTTTCGCTTCCTTGATATAGTTCTCCATTGTCCCTCTTTTTGGTAGGACTGAACAATCGCTTGTGGTGAAAACGTGTTGCCCAGGTTCGTGACAAAGAAGGCATGGGTGAAAAACAGTTCGCCTGCCGGGCGGACAGATTGAATGATCACCTTTCTTGGCGCGGACCATGATTTGGCCTGATATTCGGTTACTTCGTAATAGCATTCGGTCTTCGCCACATCAGCCGGCGAAGTGGTAGGATGAAGCTCATTGGCCAGTCGCTGCAGGTTGGCATTGGATTTCAAACGAATAATGTAATAAACGGATTCCTGTTCACATAGCTCATACAAAGCCGGGACGGCAAAGCCACTGTCACCGCGCAGGAATGGAATGGTTTCCGGAAATGTTTCATTGTAATGTCGAATAACAGGTTCCATAAATTCAACCACGCCGTTGGATGTGTAGACATTCCCGGGCCGCAGCTGTGCTTTCAAAAAGTCACCTGTGACCCCATCAAAAGCCACTAATGGATGGAAACCAACGGTACCATAGTGGGTGTTAAACGCTGCCGACTCCTGATCGCCATACGTATCCGCATGGGTGGAATCCAAATCAAAGATAATGGATTTGGAGCCTCTGCATTGATGAATCTTGTCCAGGATCTCCTGATTGGCCTGATTCATGTGATCGATGGCGTCACGATCAAACCGTGGAAAAACCGGGAAAGACTGGGTTGAGAAGCCAATGAATCTGTTCCAACGATTTGTGTAAAGACTGGGTCATGTGTCAATTGATCAGCAGCATCATCTTCGTCATAGCCTGCAATCATCTGATACATCTTTTGGCGAAGTAACTGTTCGTTGGAATGCACGGCATAGCGCCTTTCGTCCTTTAGTACCAAGTGCTGATCCAGCGTATGGAAGAAACCAATCTTCTTTTCGAACTCCCGGAATAAAAGTTCACCCGTATCGGAGGAAAGAGAGCCTCCATCATTGGACAATTTAACTTGGCGATTGAAATCCATTGTTATTTGCGGTAAAGTAGCCATTATAAGAATCCTTTCTGTGGTTATTTTGTGGTAATTTAACTCTAGCAGAAATGGATTCTTTTTTCATTTATTTGATGAAAATGTAATTTGGCGAAACCGCTTGGGCGACAAACAATTGCACTTTTCTACTAAGTTTCAATGAATAATTCAGG
>BBCA01000122.1 GCA_001311805.1 Lentibacillus juripiscarius JCM 12147
GTGGTAGAGCTATCGGCTGTTAACCGATCGGTCGCAGGTTCGAATCCTGCCTGTGGAGCCATATGGAGAAGTACTCAAGTGGCTGAAGAGGCGCCCCTGCTAAGGGTGTAGGCCGTTTCAGACGGCGCGAGGGTTCGAATCCCTCCTTCTCCGCCATTATATGGCCCGTTGGTCAAGTGGTTAAGACACCGCCCTTTCACGGCGGTAACACGGGTTCGAATCCCGTACGGGTCATATTCATTTTATCCTTGGTTTGGGTCCGGTAGTTCAGTTGGTTAGAATGCCTGCCTGTCACGCAGGAGGTCGCGGGTTCGAGTCCCGTCCGGACCGCCATTATTGGGCTATAGCCAAGCGGTAAGGCATCGGGTTTTGATCCCGTGATTCCCAGGTTCGAATCCTGGTAGCCCAGTTGCCTTTATAACAATGTTTTTGATAATGTTTGCAACTTTAGAATTTCAAATAGGAGCCATTAGCTCAGCTGGCAGAGCATCTGACTTTTAATCAGAGGGTCGGAGGTTCGAATCCTCCATGGCTCATCAAAGAAGTTGTGGTCGGATTCTTACCTTTTGGTTCTCCTTGTTTCTTATTTAGTATCAAAGGAAACAAGGAATGGCTGAAAGCGTCGGAATCCTCCATGGCTCCATCAATTCTATGCGGATGTGGCGGAATTGGCAGACGCGCTAGACCCAGGATCTAGTGTCATTGTGACGTGAGGGTTCGAGTCCCTCCATCCGCACTCATATTATTGCTGTGATCTTCACGGCATATTATTTTTCTATATGCGGTCGTGGCGGAATGGCAGACGCGCTAGGTTGAGGGCCTAGTGGGGTTTCCCCGTGGAGGTTCAAGTCCTCTCGGCCGCATTGAAAAAGTATTGACGTTCAAACTCTGCGTGTTATATTAGTTCTTGTCGCTTTAAAGCGCCCGTAGCTCAATTGGACAGAGCGTTTGACTACGGATCAAGAGGTTAGGGGTTCGACTCCTCTCGGGCGCACCAACTTAACGGGAAGTAGCTCAGTTTGGCAGAGCACATGGTTTGGGACCATGGGGTCGCAGGTTCGAATCCTGTCTTCCCGACCATCGGATTGCTATGGTGTTATATATTTTGTGGGTTAGTTTAGTGGTAAAACCTCAGCCACAGCAACACATCTACCGAATACGCTACGAGTTGCGAGGACCTTAGGCTTCACTGAGTTGACTGGCATCGCGACGAGCATGATTGGTTCGTGAATAAAAAATAGAGTTATTTTAATTACTGCGCGGGTGTAGTTTAGTGGTAAAACCTCAGCCTTCCAAGCTGATGTCGTGGGTTCGATTCCCATCACCCGCTCCATTTAGGGGCCTGTAGCTCAGTTGGTCAGAGCGCACGCCTGATAAGCGTGAGGTCGGTGGTTCGAGTCCACCCAGGCCCACTTTGCTCCTTGAAAACTGAACAAAACAGCCAGTATGACAAAACAGATGTCAAAGGTTGGAAGTCAGATGCTTATGCATCCGGCTATAACTCCAGCCCCGCGATGTCAAATTGCAAGCTGAGATAATAGATGGAA
>BBCA01000123.1 GCA_001311805.1 Lentibacillus juripiscarius JCM 12147
AGTAGCGTTGCATTAAAAAATAATAGCTAAGTCAAACAATTGATTTTAAGGTCTGAAATTACTGAATGAATTTTCAAACATATTCAACCTTGCTATGAACAAAAAAGGACAACAGGGCTATAAAGGTAGTCCTACATCCATTTTTACAGTTATTTAGTTGACAGGATCATAAGTTAAATCGTTCAAATGATCAATATCACCCGATTCGTATTGTGCTAAGGTTTGTTCAAAGATACGTTGGTGCTGCAGTTTTCGACGACCACTGGATGATCGATCTGGCTCTTTGACTAATTCAGAAGCAAATGTTTCAAGTTGTTTGTGCCAGCAATCACAAATCCAGTCCCGCATTTCCAGTAAGGTACCTTTATATCCCAAGGTGTGCTTCATTAATAAGGTTAAGCAGAACCCAATCATAGCGATATAAATCTGGTTGAATACGGCATTTTGGCTTTTACCATAAAGCTTTTTCAACACTAAATGCTGCTTGCACCATTTGAAAAACAATTCAATTTGCCAGCGTGTCCGGTAGAGATCACTTATTTCTTGTGCACTGATTTTAGCGTCATTACACACGATAGAAATTTTGTTCCCTTCACTATCCAATGTTTCTATCAAGCGTAGGGGATGTTTCATTCTACCGATTTTTACGACGGCATCCCGGATGATGGGGGAAGAAGATTCAACAGGTAACTCCTCTATCACGTGAATAACTGTATTGGATTTAATTCTGGTGACAAAGCGAATCCCTTCTGCGCAGTAGAAATCAAATTTTTCAAAGTTAAAATAGCCTCGATCGAATACGTGAAGTGCATTTTTATCCGGTACGATTAAGGCGTCCAACTGTGTTTCATCTGCCGGTCTGGCGGGCGTAATAATCATATCGTTTGGGTAGGTTTCACCATGACAAAAGACAACAGATGTGTGCATTTTCACCCCAGATTTTGTATGCCGGAAATCTGCCCATTCATATTGGCTTAGGCACATGGAAAGCGTTGATGAATCAATTAAATGAATCTTCCCGAGCGCCTTATCAGCTTTTGGGTCCAAGTGTTTGGTGCAGCTTTTGAATCAGATGATGCAGGATAACCTGGAATATCTCAGATGGTATGTCACCAAACTTTCTTGAAAGTTGGGATTTACTAATACTTTCAATCCCAACTTGCCTTTGAACCGTTTTTTTACGGCTAACTTTTTCACTTACGCGCCGCAGATTGGGAAGTCCTTTTAACTGAGCATAGATGAAAAGCCTGGTAAATGTTAGTACATCCAGCTTTTTAACATATTTATCGACCTCGGCGTGATCAATCATTTTTTGGATAACTTTCGAATCTAATGGATGTATGTATTCCTTGAATACAGTTTTTATGGTATAATTGTCCATGTGTTCTCCTTATAGTTAGGGATTTGGACAGGACTACCATACCCTAATTATAAGGTTTTTTTATGGCTTTTAATAGTGAAAATTGCCATCATTCATAATCTTGACACAATGTTAATTGCTTGACTTTTACTTGAAATTTTTATGCAACGCTAGTG
>BBCA01000124.1 GCA_001311805.1 Lentibacillus juripiscarius JCM 12147
CACAACGGTTGATTTCTTATACCTTTTGGTCGATTCTTACCTGAAAACGGTTGATTCCGATGCCAAACGGTCGATTCTTCGTACACAACGGTTGATTCTCATACCTTTTGGTCGATCCTTACCCGAAATCGGTTGATTCCGATGCCAATCCTGTGGGCAACGCAGAACTCACCACATCCTGTGGAAGTCCGCTACTCAAAGCTACGCTGCCTCGAACTTTCGACGCACAGGACGTGCTAGTGCAGGCGTTGTCACAAGACGTGACGAGCTAGCCTGCCAGTCCTTTTTATCCTCCTTTTTAAACACGCACATATAGACAAACTTCAATCAGTGCACAGGTCGTTAATACAGGCGTTGCGACAGGACGCCGCAAACCTAGCATGCGGACGCATAGCCTCGGTAGCAATGCATCACACGAAGAAAAAGTGATTTAGCCTTTTCGAGGACGTCACGTTATTATCGGGCCAAGCTATCTGTTCCCCCCACCTTCACATTTCTGGCCTTCCCACATTTAGAGATGGGTTTTACAGCCCATTAATACGTGATAAAACTTTGTACGAAAACTATAGACTTTAGTGCTGGTTTTCATTTATCGCGGTGTATGACAAGACATGAGAACACATAATTATAAGGTCGTTTTTAATTTGTGACATTATAACAAAACCGTTTCTTTATCATTCGAAACGGTCTCCTGCATTATGTATTCTTTTTATAATATAGTACATGGCCTTTTTAATCTGTTTAAACATCATTGACATACGTTTTCACATTAAAAAACATGTTTCCCATAACCTGGAAAGCATGTTAGCATTTAGCATGGCGGTCCGGACGGGACTCGAACCCGCGACCTCCTGCGTGACAGGCAGGCATTCTAACCAACTGAACTACCGGACCCAATATTGGGTTTAATTCCCAGCTGCCATCAGCCGGTGTGGATGTTATTCAATATTGTTCATTAAATTATTTTAGTTGCGCTCCAAAACGTGACTTATATTTAATTAACACAGCTGTTTTCTAACGCTGTTAGTTAAATGATTTTGGTTGCGGGGGCAAGATTTGAACTTGCGACCTTCGGGTTATGAGCCCGACGAGCTACCAGACTGCTCCACCCGCGGTATAAAGAAAATTAATCTAACTTTTTCCTATACTGTACTTCAATCTATTGCTGATTATTTATAGAAGGTACAAAACAAGACACATATTCTATGATACACCTTTGTATCCTAAAATGCAAATTTTTATTTGCACCCTAAAAA
>BBCA01000125.1 GCA_001311805.1 Lentibacillus juripiscarius JCM 12147
CCCCATCGCTTAGCATTTTCAATACGTTGATTTTCGGCCGCCGCCGAAAATCTTCATCCTGATTAATACCCTTTTATTAAATTGTGTGTTATATTGATCCTAATATTTCAAAAACAAAATAAAGGAGCCAATTATGATAATTAAAACAAGAACAAAACCCCTTCCATTAACAAAACTCGAGTCAGCTATTCCCCGCTTGTCACCCCAATTTCCGGCGCTATCTGCTATGAAAGAGGATCTCAAAAAAACGCTGGAAAGGTTATTCCGGTGAACTCCAAGTTGACTATCATCTTGGAAATCTGGCAACAAGTTGTACCATTCTTCAAGACGTCTATCTTCGTGTAAATGGCAAGAATGTTCAAATAGATACGACAGCTAATGCCGGGCGTAGCATTCACCTTATCGATGCGAAAAACTACAGTGGTACTATTACGTTTGATACGGATCTCAAACAGCTCACCCGCAGCGACGGTAAAATTGAAGCAGGTTTCGAATACCCCTCACCCAACTTGAAAACCAAAATTCCTTCTAAGCAATTGGCTCCAACAGCATAACCTTTCTAATATTCCAATTTACTATTATGTTGCTATAGCAGATCCTTCCACTATAATAAAAGTGGAGGGGGATCGTAATAAAATAGCTAAATTCGTTGCACACGGAGCGGCCATACCCAAATGATAATGGATAAGGAACGAGAACTCGCCAGGGCAGGACAACCCAAATTAGCACAATATCAGATTGGTAAAATGATCTTGCAAGAGTGTGGCACATTTGATAAGGATATAATGAAGCAATATGGGGTCACGCGGAAGGATATACTACCCGGAGTCATCTGCCCTGATTGCGGATTGCGTGGGATAGAGCGAAAGCACAGTGGTTGGTGGTGCAGCAAATGTAAACAAAAATACTATAATGCCCATCTGAAAGCTCTCGCCGACTATTTCCTATTAGTAAATGACTTTATTACTAATACAGAGTGCATGCGCTTTCTGCAACTGACGTCCAGAAATACGGCTACTAGAATTCTAAAAGCAAGTGGCTTAGTTTATATAGAAAAGCACAGGCATTGGGTGTGGAGAAGATTGTAACATTCGTTTGATTTTCGGTTTGCCACCGGAAATCGTCAATCTAACTGAAAAAGCGTAAGCAGGCCCAAATCGAGCGAGAGCGGTGCCAAATCGAGCGAGAGCAGCGCCAAATCGAGCGAGGCAGCGCCAAATCGAGCGAGAGCGGC
>BBCA01000126.1 GCA_001311805.1 Lentibacillus juripiscarius JCM 12147
CCTAAATTGCAATAGTAAATGCAACACCCTTTGTGAAACCGCTATATAAGGTTTTCCTTGTAATTTGTTGGTAGTGGGGCCTAGGCCCCACTACCAACAAATTTTGCGAACGCTTCTGATGGGGTCTGATAGTCTAATATTTTCCTAGGAAGTGTATTCATCCAGTTGGCGGCATCATCAATTGTTTCATCAGCGTATGTATGGATAGGCTGCCCTTTCTTGATAAACTTCCTAATGAGCCCATTGTGGCGTTCATTTGACCCTCGCTCCCATGAAGCATAGGGATGGGCGAAATAAACGTCAATTTGCTTCTCTGTACCTTGATCTGCCAGTTCGCTGAATTCCGATCCATTGTCTGCTGTAATGCTTTGAAAAACATCCCGCTTGTTCGGATACGCCGAAATCACGTCTTCTAAGGCCGCTGTAACAGCTGGAGCACTTTTACTTGGAATACGCTTGATGATCTCCATACGTGTCTTCCTTTCCACCAGGGTCAGTAAAGCGTCGTCTTTTGATTTGTGCCCCAAAACGGTGTCAATTTCCCAATGGCCAAATTCTTCCCTGTTATCTATGGATTCGGGGCGCTCTTCAATGCTTGTTCCCAGTACTTTTTATTTTGCGGCACTTTGCCTTCTTCGTTGAACGGCGGAGTTTCAACTCCAAATCCATGTTGATCACTGACAACTTGCCTTCGTCTATCCAGTTGTATAATGTCTTCGTCGAAGGGACATAGTCAAATTCCTTATGCCTTTTTGCATAACCGACAGTTGCATCTGGGGACCATTTGTCTTTCAGGATCCTTTCTTCGGCAAATTCAATAAATTCCCACGCATCCATCACCGTAGAACGCCCTCCGCAATTGTCGCGGTTTTCCTTGTAAATGCGGGCACCAGCGTCTGGGAAGTATGTGGTATAGGCTTTGCGATTAGTATCTATCTGCTTGACGGTTCCACGGTTCCTTTCACGGGAAATCGTACTCGGATTGCGTCCCATTCTTCTCCCAATTTCCCTTAGCGACAGGCCTTCATCCATATAGGCCTCTATGTTACCTCTCTCCGCTTCGGTTAAATGTGCAAATGAACGTTCCTTCGTGTTAGAATAGCTTTGAGTCATCGTGAATTACCTCCGTATGGTTTGTGTTTTAGTCAACCTTAATTATACGTGGTTTCACGATGGCTTTCTATTTATTTAGCTGTTGCATTTCATTTTACAATGAACC
>BBCA01000127.1 GCA_001311805.1 Lentibacillus juripiscarius JCM 12147
CCTTCATTTAACAAAGGGCGTCCATTTAATTTTTCGGAAAAACGTTTTTCCATTAAAGCAGGCCATTTATTTTGATGCACCGGATGGTCGGATGGTTTTTGCCATCCCCCGAAATAAAAAGACATATGTTGGAACGACCGATACGAGCTATGATGGCGATATTGCCCATCCCGTCATGACGGTAGAGGACCGGGATTATTTGTTGGATGCAATTAATTATATGTTCCCATCCCTCGAGATGACGAAGGAGGATGTGGACTCAAGCTATGCGGGACTGAGGCCATTGATTGCTGAAGAGGGAAAAGATGATCCCGATGAAATCTCCCGAAAAGATGAAATATTCATCTCGGATTCAGGCCTGATTTCCATGGCAGGCGGAAAATTAACAGGATACCGCAAAATGGCTGAACAGGCTGTTGATACGGTGGCGAAACAGCTGAAAGAGGAAGAAGGTATTCTTTATTCTGAGTCGGAAACAGAGCATTTGCCTATTTCCGGCGGGGAAACAGGTGGCTCAAAAGGATTTCAGCAATTGAAGGATCGAAAAATTGCTGAAGCAGTGGACTTAGGAATAGATGAAGAAACGGCTTTATTCCTTCTCCAGCAATACGGTGCCAATATTGATAAAATCTTTGCATTGTTCCAGGAAGAAAAACCGACCGCCCAAGAAGCTGGGATTGACCCGGTTGTATTTGCTGAACTGGTCTATGCCATGAGGTATGAAATGACATACAAACCGGTTGATTTTTGTACGGCGGACCGGTGCATTGTTTTTCGACATCGACTTTGTCAAAGCCCATAAGGATAATGTGATGAAGTATATGGCTGATGCATTGCAATGGAATAATGAACAAAAAGATCAGTATAAAAATGAACTTGAGCAACTACTGCATGAGGCAGTCCATCCGGCTAAATAACACAGCCGGATTTTTCCTTTCCAAAAGGCTCTTACCGCATACTTTGTTGTTTTCACATCGCGGTTGATATAACTGCGACATAGTGAGTGACGTTTTTCTGGTTTTAGTGATGATTGAGTGGTTGGATTCCACTCCGGCACGTCGTGTTGCAAGCTTTTCGGTGAAGCAGCACTCCTCGCAGAAGGGGGAATTTTCATCCATT
>BBCA01000128.1 GCA_001311805.1 Lentibacillus juripiscarius JCM 12147
CTCAAGGCCAAAAGCCATCCAAAAGCGCGCCGAAAAGTCCGTGAGAAGGCTTCTCAAGGCCAAAAGTCACCCAAAAATAGGCCGAAAAGTTTCGAGAGAAGGTTTCTTAAAACTAAAAGTCGAGGCCACTGAAAAGGTGCCCCTTTTTTCAAATGTTGATTAATTCAAAGAAAAAATGGGAGACTTTTCACCAAATCAATGGATGAAAATCCCCCCCTTGTGCAAGGAGTGCTGCTTCACCGAAAAACTTGCAACACGACGAGCACAAAGCAAAGCTTCACCGAGTACGCTTCAACCTGCGAGGAGTGCTGCTTCGTCGAAAAACTTGCAACACGACGAGCACCAAGTATTCTGCCGGAGCGTCTCTGAGCACTTAACGGTAATCAGAACAGCACTAATGAAATTTTCAGTGTGTCGTAGCTTATATCAACTACGATGAAAAAACAACGAAGATTACTAAAACAGCCTTTAAATAAGGGTATATCATCCCCGATTTGCCGATTAGCTTGGAAAGGCGGGGTTTCGTCTTTATGCAGCAAAGATTCCAGAATCTTATGGGTGAGCGCTTTTATATGGTTTCAATTCTATTTATTACAGTAAAAATAAATATTTCGTCCTATCGAGAGAAAGTTTCTGTTCATGAAATACTTTATGGGTCAGATTATATGGGGAATAAATTGTTATACTAAAAAAGCCAGTGCACGAAATCTTCGTACACTGGCTTTTGTTTGCCTGGCGGCATCCTACTCTCGCAGGGGCAAGGCCCCAACTACCATCGGCGCTGGAGAGCTTAACTGCTGTGTTCGGCATGGGAACAGGTGTGTCCTCTCCACTATCGCTGCCAGACCTGAATTTGTTAATGGTTTTGCGATCCGCAAGGTTAAGTGAGTAATCAAAGCCACTTCCGTAACCAAGTGATCGGCTGATTTCTTCGTGCCAATAAACATTATAAAGGTTTTTTAGAAAAAATCAAGGGTAAATTTTAAAAAGTTACACCCTGAAAA
>BBCA01000129.1 GCA_001311805.1 Lentibacillus juripiscarius JCM 12147
AACGAATCATTAAATATGGTGGAGCCTAGCGGGATCGAACCGCTGACCTCCTGCGTGCAAAGCAGGCGCTCTCCCAGCTGAGCTAAGGCCCCGAGAATGGTCGGGAAGACAGGATTTGAACCTGCGACCCCATGGTCCCAAACCATGTGCTCTGCCAAACTGAGCTACTTCCCGGTAGAATGGTGCGCCCGAGAGGAGTCGAACCCCTAACCTCTTGATCCGTAGTCAAACGCTCTATCCAATTGAGCTACGGGCGCCTCTGATGCCGAGGGCCGGACTCGAACCGGCACGGTAGTAGACCTACCGCAGGATTTTAAGTCCTGTGCGTCTGCCAATTCCGCCACCCCGGCGCGGTTTTGTTTGGCATTTTTGGAGCGGAAGACGGGATTCGAACCCGCGACCCCCACCTTGGCAAGGTGGTGTTCTACCACTGAACTACTTCCGCATATAATATATTACATGGTGCGGGTGGAGGGACTTGAACCCCCACGTCGCGAGACACTAGATCCTAAATCTAGCGCGTCTGCCAATTCCGCCACACCCGCAAAGAGATGAGCCATGGAGGATTCGAACCTCCGACCCTCTGATTAAAAGTCAGATGCTCTGCCAGCTGAGCTAATGGCTCTAATGGATGGTGCCGGCCAGAGGACTCGAACCCCCAACCTACTGATTACAAGTCAGTTGCTCTGCCAGTTGAGCTAGGCCGGCGAATAAAGAAAATAATCTAAATTACTATATACTTTTAATGGTGGAGGATGCAGGGTTCGAACCTGCGACCCCTTGCTTGTAAGGCAAGTGCTCTCCCGGCTGAGCTAATCCTCCGGCACAGATGAAGTGCCTGGCGGCGTCCTACTCTCGCAGGGGCAAAGCCCCAACTACCATCGGCGCTGGAAAGCTTAACTGCTGTGTTCGGCATGGGAACAGGTGTGTCCTCTCCGCTATCGCTGCCAGACCTCTGTGATGACAGGGTA
>BBCA01000130.1 GCA_001311805.1 Lentibacillus juripiscarius JCM 12147
ACGATGAACCGACACCGATCGGTTTCATCTATTATCTCAGCTTGCAATTTGACATCATGGGGCTGGAGTTATTGTCGGATGCTAAAGCATCTAACTTCCAACCTTTGACATCTGTTTTGTCATACTGGCTGTTTTGTTCAGTTTTCAAAGAGCAAATTTATGCGTTGTTTCAAATAACTAACGTTATTATTGTATCAAATTATCAATTGAAAGTCAATAACTTCTTTGGCCTTTTTGTTGAATAATGTTGAATAATGACACCTTATAACGAAGTGAATTACAAGCATAGCATGAATCAATCAATAAAGTCAATAGATAGATTCTACAAGAGATAAATCCAAAAGGATTAGTTGTTTTTAAGACAACTAATTAAGTTTAACATCCAACGTAATGAATGTCAACAACTAAAACCAATCCATTAACATGACTGCCCACATCCCGCTAGTGGGATGATTTAATATCCATCCCTGCCCCGACCACAATTTGATCTTTGTGCAGATACCGGGCAAACAGTCATATCCCAGGAAATGACTCGGAACAACCAAAATATCCGTTATAGTTGAGAAAGACCGAAACACAACTGAATTGTATTCCGGCCTTTTTTGCCTGGCGGCGTCCTACTCTCGCAGGGGCAAGGCCCCAACTACCATCGGCGCTGGAGAGCTTAACTGCTGTGTTCGGCATGGGAACAGGTGTGTCCTCTCCGCTATTGCTGCCAGACCTGAATTTGTTAATGGTTTTGCCATCCGCAAGGTAGAAGTGAGTAGTCAAAGCCACTTCCGTAACCAAGTGATCGGCTGATTTCTTCGTGCCAATAAACATTGTAAAGGTTTTTTAGAAAAATCAAGGGTAAATTTTAAAAAGTTACACCCTAAAAACTAAATAAGAGCGTTGTTCAAGCGACATAATGATTAGTTAAGTCCTCGATCGATTAGTATCCGTCAGCTT
>BBCA01000132.1 GCA_001311805.1 Lentibacillus juripiscarius JCM 12147
TTCATAAATACTTTTTTTGCTTAATATACGAACTTATAACTGAAAATACACTTAATCATTCGTACTCCACTTTAGAAGATTGGAACGGAAGGCGTTAACCTGAGGAGCTGATCAGCCGCCCGCGGCAAAGAAGACACTGCGAAAGCGACCAAAGGAAGCTTAAGCAGATGTCGCACTTGTACCCACCCAAGTCCCCCTCTTTTAATCTTCAGTATATCAGAATATTGGATGAATGAGAGAATGTTTGCTTGTACGGCCGTGTGTAAGCCTGTAGCTATCGTTTTTATCAGTATTAAGGGCACTTGAATTTATGTACACTGTTTCGAAACCGCATAGGGTAATCCATATGTTGAAATGACCCCGATTAATATGCACTGCAAATAGGCGTTCCAGTTGATGTCTCCTGCCGATTTGGTTGATACCCGGCACTAACCGGTTGATTTTATGCTATTCCGGTCGATTCTCGCCATCGAACGGTTGATAAACACCTCTGACCGGTCGATATGTGGACCCAAACGGTTGATATTCTTGCCGCTCCGGTTGATATTTGTGCTATTCCGGTCGATTTCCGTCCGCTACCGGTTGATAATCGCTCCAAACGGGATGATTCCCTTCCCAATGGGCGCCACATTCCTCGACAACAACGTTCAAACAATGTGCTCCATACCATCGAGGTAAGACTCCTGCCAAAAAGTAGATTCTATCAGCGATTTCAGCCCTATCAACGATCCCCCCATCTATCAACGTTCCCTACAGCCCATCACCAACGCAAA
>BBCA01000133.1 GCA_001311805.1 Lentibacillus juripiscarius JCM 12147
AAAAGGGCCTCCCCCACTCGGGAAAGCCCAATCCGTTCTGCTTTTCTATGGCAAAAATCCAAGGCCAAGCCGGCCAAACCCTAAAATCAATGTGAGAATGAGAGCAATGACAAGCTGAATCCACCAGCTTTTCGTCGCTTCTTCCCTGCCTGATTTCAAGCTGATCATTTCCATCGCAAATATCACCCAGATACCTGCCAGTGCTTTAAAAAATTGCTTCACCCATCTGTGGGCCGTTAAAATAAGCACCAAGCAATGAACCACCGGAATACAGTATTAGTAAGTAATCCAATCGAAGAATCATTTGTACAATTTTTGCACCCTTCGCTTTCCCCGATTTATTGAGTGCAACAACAACGATGAAAAGGATGAATGCCAATACCCATGCCGTCACGTGCAAATGTGTATTCATTTACCAACCGTTCCTCCTTCATGCATACATTCCTAGTTTCTATTCCATAATTACCATCTTAACATGTCCCATCGCGAAAAGCATTTGAAAATTATTTGAACGGTATAAACAAAGGCTGCATTCTAAAAGATTGTTGCTTCTTGCGTCACTCTAGAGAATGAAAACTTGCTTAACAATTTGTATAAACTGCGATTGCAGGGGCACGGGAGATTTCCGCTCCTTCTCAAGACCTAAAGCCATCCAAAAGCGGGTCGAAAAGTCCGAGAGAAGGCTTCTCAAGACCTAATGCCACCCAAAAGCAGGGTCGAAAAGTCCGAGAGAAGGCTTCTC
>BBCA01000134.1 GCA_001311805.1 Lentibacillus juripiscarius JCM 12147
ATATTTAAAAAACGGAAGCGCCTGGTCATCGATGTACAGACTGGATGTCTCCTGACGAGATAAAGAAAACACGTTGAGCCCTTGGTGAAACGATGTTGACTTATCGCAGGAAGGAGAAGGAAGCCTGCTAGTCGATAGGCGCTGGAGCTAGATTAATACGAAGTCATACTTGGCTGTTTGGTTCAGTTTTGAGGGAGCAATTCTTTCAAAAACAGATGGGCCTGTAGCTCAGTTGGTCAGAGCGCACGCCTGATAAGCGTGAGGTCGGTGGTTCGAGTCCACCCAGGCCCACCATCTAGCAATTCTAAACGGGGCCTTAGCTCAGCTGGGAGAGCGCCTGCTTTGCACGCAGGAGGTCAGCGGTTCGATCCCGCTAGGCTCCATTTTGCACCTTGAAAACTAAATAAGAGATATTTCAAACGACATCAAAAATGAAAAGCGTAAGCGACTGCATAGCGGCGATACGCATAAGCAAGGAGCCGTAAAGCACATGTTTTTCGTGCTTGGAGTGTTCAATACTTATGACGCGAGCCGCTAGGAGCTGAAGCTGGATTAATGCAATTAGTTAAGTGATCAAGGGCGCACGGTGGATGCCTTGGCACTGGGAGCCGATGAAGGACGGGACTAACACCGATATGCCTCGGGGAGTTGTAAGCAGACTGTGATCCGGGGATTTCCGAATGGGGGAACCCA
>BBCA01000135.1 GCA_001311805.1 Lentibacillus juripiscarius JCM 12147
AAGCGCTTCGACCAGGCGGATGCGCAATTTGCGCAGATAACGGAGCGCTTTGATGGAGTTGACGCGAAATTTGCTGAAGTGGATGAGCGCTTTGACCAGGCAGATGCGCAATTTGCACAGATGGCGGAACGTTTGATGGAGTTGACGCGAAGTTTGCGGAGGTAGATGAGCGCTTTGACCAGGCGGATGAGCAATTTACACAGATAGCGGAACGTTTGATGGGGTTGACGAGAAGTTTGCCGAGGTGGACAGACGTCTTGATGGGCTGGATGAAAAATTTGATTTACTGTCGGCTCAGACGGCAAATGCTGTCACGACACTGTCTGATAAGTTGGATTCGATGAATGAAAAGCTGGATGACAATATTGTGGCAAGGTATGAAATTGATTTTATCTTGTTTAGGCGAGAAGACCCCCACCTCAAGAAATGTGAAGGGGGAACCCCAGTGAGTAGGTGGGGGATGAATCGCCTTCGGACAAGGGATGGCTTTAGCCATCTCAATTGTCCGACCGATTGGATCTCAAGTGTCTTTCAAAACACCCCATTCACCTTATTACAAAGTAAGGAACAAATGTTTGCATACCTTAGAATAAAATGATATAATAATAGACATAATAGGGGGTGAATAAACTATTGGTCCACAAATCCTTCAACTTTCGTCTCTATCC
>BBCA01000136.1 GCA_001311805.1 Lentibacillus juripiscarius JCM 12147
TTATTTTTCCGAACAAGGACAAATTTTTCATACGTACACCTCCACCTGAGCACTAGCTACAAGGCGATATTAATCTCCTAATTTCATTAACCACTCGCGAAGTCTCTGTTTAGGATAGTAAACTTCACCATTAATTTGATATGCGGCACATTCGGATAATCCCGAAGTAACATTTCTGCATCCTTCTTTGATACTCCCATGAAATGATGAACATCACTATGTTTAATTAATTCATGCTCATCATTCCCAAATATACTTTCCATCGAGTCTATCGCTCTTGGATTTTGGAAATTCTTCAGACCTTCACCTACAAATAACCTGCCGCTGCAATTCCCAGGGCTAATAAGGTAAAATCCATTTCATTCACCACCTTAGTTACATACGCTATACCGTTCCAGCCGATTTCTTATTTATGAGTTTTTCAATGTTCTTGAAAATAAGATTAAAAATGAGAATCAGTACATTAATTCATTATAATTATTCATTACCCTTTAAAATACTGCCAACAAATTATTTCTACAAAGTCATTTGAAATTCCTTTATTTATTATATGAATGAAACAACCTAAAGTTTTCTTTTATCTAAAACCTGACTTGATGTATAGCACCAATTAATAA
>BBCA01000137.1 GCA_001311805.1 Lentibacillus juripiscarius JCM 12147
GCCATGCCACATATTTAGTTGTGTCGAACCACGAGGTCGCTCCCCTTCCGTTCATGTATTGTTTTGTCAATACACTACTTCCGTACTATGGGAACGTCTGACTCCTCTGTCCACAGCCAAAATTTCGGATTACCCTTATATTTGACTGTCCTGATTTGGTAAGACAGAGGTCTCACGGGGTCTTCACACCTTCCTTCCATACATACCCAGTACCATCACACAGTAAGCTACAACTAATCAGCTGATTCATGGATTAGCTGTCAATTAAGGGTTTCCCATTATTTTCGGATGGTCACCAGCTTATCGCGCCGCTGTACCTTTACACTTCTGCATTTGGGTCTGCATGTCTGACTACGGGTCTCTCGATTTTCCGCATCTCCTTCAGACATTACCTCGCGATAATGCCCTAGATTAGTCTTCGCCAGTTGTATCAGCACTCTGGCGGAAGGACTTTCACCTTCGAGAAAACTTACCTTCCAGGATTTATAGAGTCGTGTTTACCAACGGTATCGTACTCCAATCCTTTAAAAGTTAGTTCAGTGTAGTAATCTACACTAGGTGCGACTGCCCGTCGCAC
>BBCA01000138.1 GCA_001311805.1 Lentibacillus juripiscarius JCM 12147
TTTAGATTCTTCTGTTGATATGGATAAGCAAGTAAAAGGTTTTGCTGAACAAGACGTTGCGCCCTTAGTCAAAGTTTATGAGTCAGCTACAAGTGACTTTGGGGAATTAACACTGTATAAAGAATTTAAATTCAAGGAATATGAGTGTGATTGTGAACAGTAGCACGTTATTCCAGAATAGGGCGCTTATCGCGAATAAGGTAAGTGCCACTTTTTATAGAAAAAAGATTGAGTTAATTCTTGGAATTTGAAATAATTGGTATCAAGTTAAAGGGCTATATTGTGTAGGAATCAGTTATTCTTGGAATTAGTTTTTATACTATAATATTAAGAAAGGAGAGTTTAAATATGTCTGATATGTCTTTATTTATCATTATCATAGCAGCTATGGTTATATGGGTTGCGGTGTCCCGTGAGACTGTAAAACCTTCAAAAGAGATAAACTGGCGAAAAACAATAACTTTAATGTCCACAGGTTCTTTACTAACACTAATCTTGATGATTTCACTCTTTCAAGAAGTTCCATTTTTAAAATAGTGCTTGTTTAAGTTGCCACAAAAGGGCGCAAGAAG
>BBCA01000139.1 GCA_001311805.1 Lentibacillus juripiscarius JCM 12147
GCGCCCGATTGTTTAGTACAGGATTTCCCTGTTTCGATAAAAATAAGCCCATCTACAATATCATCAGGGCTTTTATTGCTGCAGAAGTATTTATTTTTCACCAGGAAATAATATACCGAGGACTATGATGTTATCTTGATTTTTTCATAATACACCCGAAATTTCCTAACAACGATTCGGGATATACCTTTATAGTTTTCAAATTCTTCCGTATAGGTTTCTCCAACAAATTCATTTTTTAAAAATTACTCAGTATCTAAAATCAATTTAAATATGAATACCAGAGTCTCTTCTGATGTGAAATGTTCACTCCTAAACTGTAGAAGCTTTTCCCTTACAATTGGGAGCCAGATTATATTTTGGGTACCCACTACTATTCGAAATCCTTTGCAGAAAGTGAATTTAATAACTCTGAAGTTGACATACCTTTTCCTTTTTTATATTCACTTTTGCTTTCCTCGATCATCTGTTTAAGTTGAGGATTTTTTTCTACATCGGATTTGATTGAA